>DAOUWX010000026.1 GCA_030666935.1 Atribacterota bacterium
AACCACCTTCACGAGATACGAGATACAAATTTCGTTTTGCGTTTTGCGTTTTGCGTTTTTCGCTATAACTGCCCGCTCTACTATCTTCCTCTTCACTATATACTAAATACTATATACTATATACAATCCTATTTGTTAATCTCATTTCTAATCAATACCGCTCTTTGTATATCCCGATCAAAAGGACCTAAATCTTTGCCTGCCAACATCTGCAAATAGGCAGGTTGTATTAGTAACATTAATTTATTTATAATCCCTAAATTAGGATGGGGAATTATCCTTAACCCTACTCCAAACCTTAATTTAGATAAAAGTTCCATTGCTTCCACTGAAGATATGATACGGGCACTATTCAAGATACCGTAAGCTCTCCAGGCTTGATCTTCCAATTGACTTTTAGAATTAGATAATAGTTCTTTCCTTACCTTCTGCTCCTTGTTTATTATTTGTTGATTAACTTTTTCCAAATTGTCAATAATTTCTTCTTCGGAAAGACCTAAAGTAATTTGATTAGAAACCTGAAATAAATTTCCCATTACTTCGGTCCCCTCTCCATAAAATCCTCTCACTACATAACCTATTTTAGATATGGCTTTTAATATATCATTTATACCATTTACCATTGCTAGGGCCGGTAGGTGTAACATTATTGAAGCCCTCATCCCGGTTCCTACATTAGTAGGACAGGAAGTTAGATATCCTTCTTTTTCACTAAAGGCATAAGTTACCTTTTTTTCAATTTCATCGTCAATTTTATTAATAAATTTCCAAATATTATTTAGTTGCAACCCTGAAAGTAAACATTGAATTCGAAAATGGTCTTCTTCGTTAACCATTATACTTAATGTCTCTTTTTGGTTAAAAATACACCCCCGGTAAGGGCGTTTCTCCCGGGCATGGTAAATGCTAACTAGATGTTTTTCCACTAAAAATTGACTCTCCAGAGGAGTCAACTCATCCAATAAAAGTAAATTAGAGTCTTGAAAAAGAGAATCCTCTTCTATAACCTGCTGGCTAAGCTCAAATATATTTTTTAATTCCGCTTGCTCGGCTCGTGGGGAAAAAGGAATACCTTTTATATTTCGTGCTAATCTGATTCTCGAACTTATTACTATATCCGATAAAGGGCCTTGCCCGTTAACCCACTTAGCTGAAGATTCTTTCAAATTATTTAATATTATACTTTTATCTTTATTTTGCATTTTTTTTCTTTAATACTCCTTCAAGTTTCAATATGTCATCTCTTTTCTTTGCTGCTTTCTCGTACTCTTCCTTTAATACCAGTTCTTGTAATTCCTTCCTGAGTTGTTTGATTTTACTAATTTTATTTAATTTACCTTTAGATTGCAGCGGAATTTTCCCCACATGTTCACTATTTCCATGCAATCTTCTTAAAAGAGGGGTTAATTGTCCTCTGAAATCGTGATAACACACGCTACAGCCTAATTTTCCAGATTGTTTAAACTCATCATAGGTTAAATGGCAATTACTGCACTCTATCTTTTTACTCGGAATAACCCCTTCCTCTTTATGGTAAAGGTCTATAGCATTTAACAAGTCGGCCAATAGATCATTAATGTCAAACTGGGGAAGAGGAAATATGGAAAATTTATCACTAAAGGTGGAAGCGCAATCTTTGCATAGATGAATTTCTGTTTTTTGTCCTCCAACGATTTTAGTAAAAGTTATGGTAGCTTCTTTTTTCTTGCATATTTGGCATAACATTGTATCTAATTTTCCTCCAATATTTCTTACTGTCTCCCACTTACTTAAATTCCGTTTAAATTATAATTTATAATATAAATAATTGTCAATTAATTCGCAGCTTACAGATCCAGGGAGAATTGTTCTTTGAATCATCTTCATTTTATACCAGCTCTTGATTGCTGGTTTCGGAATTATATTTAAGCACTTTGGTACTTATTTCTTATCTTATAAACTTCAATATCAATTCCATTACTTCAGTAATCATGACTTGAGAAATATCATCGGAAGAGGTAGATGAATTAAACCGGGAATTAACATGATTCTCCAAAATTAATTTACTTACTTGATTAAGGGCTGATTTGGCAGCTGACATTTGAACCATAATATCTGAACATGGTCTTTCTTCAATAATCATCCCCTGGATACCCCTGATTTGACCTTCTACCCTTTTTAATCGACTTAATATTTTTATTTTTTCCAATTGACTAAAGTATGAATTATTCATAATGGTGATAATTTATCCTATACCTATTATCCATTTTATACCCTATGGGGGTATATAAATAATATAACCAAATATCCAAATTGTCAAGCCAAATTAGTATATAATTATCGTGGAGCGTACAGCGTTTAGCATATAGTAAGGAAAGAAAAAGACAAAATACAAAAACCAAATTAGTATATAGTATATGGTAAAAAAATATAGGAATAATCTTTATTCCTTCTCTTTTGGCGGGAGAATGTTAAGGCGAAGAGAATCAAAATTGTAAATTATGTAAGACAAACATTTCGTTTATCAAACTATACGCTACACGCTATACGCTAATTCTATACTAACGACTAATATGTTTTGTATTTTTCTTACACTTATTACCCGCACCTATACGCTAAACGCTATACGCTACACGCTAAGCTTATTCACTAACGACTAATCAACTGGCTAACTAAATAATAGCGTGATATAATAATTTAGAAATATTTTTTAGTTAATCAATGTTTATACAGCAAACAAATCCAATTAAGAAAAACTTAAAATATTTTAAAAATGAGTTTGATATAGAAAAATGATAGAAAATAATAATATTGAAGAAATAAAATTTTTAGCTGACAGAATGTTGGGTAAATTAGTCAAATGGCTGCGCGTTTTAGGCTACGATACCTCTTATCCTTCCTTCGATAATGGTTTATCTCTTATTTTAATTGCTCGGCAGGAAGGCAGAATACTGCTCACCAGAGACGCTAATTTAATTAAAAGACGAAACATCTGTGATTTCTTGTTCGTAAAGGGTGACCACTGGGAAGAACAGTTGGCAGGGATAATAAAGGGATTAAAATTAAAAATTGATCTCAATTCAAAAATATTTTCTCGTTGTTCTCTATGCAACACCCCCACTAAAGATGTCGATAAAAAAGAAGTTAAAAATTTTGTCCCTTCTTACGTATTTTCAACTCAAAACAGATTTGTCTATTGCCCTTCTTGTAAGAAATATTATTGGAGAGGGACTCACTGGAAAAGAATGACTCAAAAAATTCAAAAACTGTTCCTTAATGAATCAGGGAACGATTCTTAAAGAGTAAATTAAAAACCGTTCCCTGATATTAATTAAAATAAATTTTTATTTTTCCGGCAAAACCTCTATACCGGGGAGTTTTTTCCCTCCTAAAAATTCTAAAGAAGCTCCGCCACCGGTAGAGATATGAGTCATCTTCTCTGTTAATCCGGCTTTATCGATTGCAGCAATAGAATCTCCACCGCCAATTATAGTTACAGCCTCCCCCTGCATATCTGCCAATATTTTTGCTATTCTATTTGTTCCCTTGGCATATTTTTCTATCTCAAATACTCCCACTGGCCCATTCCAGAATACAGTCTTTGCCTTTTTAATTTCCTTCTCAAATTTAACTAAAGACCTTTTACCTAAATCCACCCCGGTACCATCTTTTGGGATATTCTCGACTCTTACCAATTTACTCACTGCCTTTTCTGATACCTCTTTTATTGCCACTACTAAATCAATAGGTAAAAGTATTTTATTCCCTTTCTCTTCAGCTTCTTTTAACATTTTAAAAACTACTCTTAAATCATATTTCTCTAATAAAGATTTTCCTACCTCATGTCCTAAAGCAGCTAAACAGGTATAACTCATCCCTCCGGCAATCAATATTTTATCCGCGATAGATAATAAATTCTGAACAATTTCAATTTTTCCGGATATCTTTGCTCCTCCCAATACTACCACAAAAGGTCTTTCGGGATTCTCCATCAAATTACTCAACACCTCTATCTCTTTAGCCATTAAAAATCCGGCATAAGAAGGTAATAACTCTGCCACTCCTACTGTAGAAGCATGGGCTCGATGGGCAGTGCCAAAGGCATCATTTATAAAAATATCAGCTAAATTAGCCAATGCTTTGGAAAATTCCGGATTATTTTTTTCTTCCTCGGGGTGAAATCTTAAATTTTCTAATAAGACAACTTCACTCTTTTGCAAATTTGAGATGACTTTTTCTACTTCTTCTCCGATACAATCATTAGCTTTTTTTACATCTTGTTCTAATAATTCACTCACTCTCCTGGCCACCGGATCTAATCTTAATTTTTCTATCACTTCCCCTTTAGGCCGACCTAAATGACTCATCAAAATTACTTTAGCTTGATGAGAAATTAAATATTTAATAGTGGAAAGAGCGGCTTTTATTCTCGTATCATCAGTAATCTCTAATGCTTCGTTTAAGGGGACATTAAAATCTACTCTTACCAGAACCTTTTTACCTTCTAATTGATTGTCCTTTAAATCTTCGATAGTCTTTTTTTGCACCTTTTACAACCTCCAATATTTTAAATTAATGTAAAATGTTTTATATTCTATATTTAATTCGTTTGACCTCAACAAATTTTATTAATTATACAACTAAGCAATTCACTAATCAACGAAATTTGTAGGATTTAGCTTTATAAAAATATACTAAAGAACCTTCACCTGGCAGATCTTTTTATTTAAAAATTGCTGCTAAAAGAGCGGCAACCAGGATAGCAGGTAGTAGATTTCCTATTTTAATCTTTTTTATCTCTAATAATCCAAAGCCTATCCCTAATATTAAAATTCCTCCCACTGCAGTCATCTCGTTAATTATTTCAGGTGAAAGAAAGTCTTTAATCAATCGGGACAGCAGAGTAATTCCTCCCTGATATAAAAAAACCGGAATCGCAGAAAATAATACTCCGATTCCCATAGCCGCAGTAAAAGCGATGGAAGTAAGTCCATCCAATAATGATTTAGTATAAAGTATATCCGGATTACCGCTTAAACCCTCTTTTAGGGCACCCATTATAGCCATGGACCCCACACAATATAACAAACTGGCAGTTACAAATCCTTCTACAAATCTTTCTGAGGTATTATTACTTTTAAATTTTAGCTTAACTCTTTCCCCAAATCTTTCCAAGCTTTCTTCAATACCCATTATCTCCCCAATCACTCCACCAATTACCAGAGAAAATATCACCAATAATATATTATTAGTTTTAAGGGCCATCTGCATACCTATTAATAAGGAAGCTAACCCCAGGGCTTGCATAACAATCTTTCCAATTTTTTCAGGAAACTTACTCTTCAAAATAAATCCCACTGAACACCCTAAAAAAATGGCAATTACATTTACTATAGTTCCTCTCATTAATGAATTATCCTTTTGAAGAATTTAATATTCTAATTGATACTTTGTTTATTATACCCCAAAATTTAGTAATCGTCAGTATTTTTTAGCGGGCTCGGTGAATCGAACCACTACTTCGACAGGTGAGACGCCTGTCCTGCGGTTTTATATAGATTATTGAGGGCGTATTGCAATACGCCTCTACTTCTAAATTTTAACTCCTATTCTGTCTTCCTTTTCTTTACTATATACTATATACTAAATACTAACGACTATAATTAACTGGTAAACAGGGTAACTGGGTACCTAAATTAACCGGAAGACTAATCCTAATTGGTCAATGGGTCAATTGGAGAATTGCTGAATCACAAATCAAGGAGTAAATGATTATTTGAACGAGTTGATCTTAGATAAAAAAAGATTTCTTAAGGGATTGTTAATCTCCTTAGTTATAGGAATTATAGTTATTTTAACTATTACTTTTGTTACTATTAACCAGGATACCTGGATAAGTTTATCCTATGTTAACAAAAAATACCTCTTCTTGGCTTTTGTTCTAATGGTCTTTGCTGCAGTGATAGATGCCCTCAGAATAAAAATGACCGCAGAAGTAGTTAATGAAAAAATTACTTTTACCGAAGCCCTAAAAGTTTACTATATTAGTAACTTTGCTGGTGGTATAACTCCCTTTCTCTCCGGTACCTTACCCACTCAAATATTTCTATTTAACAAGGATATAAGAAATAAGATGACTTTAGGTAAGGCTACTATGGTTGCCACTATTATGCCTTTGATTAAGACCTTAGTTTTTACCATTTTTACCCCAATCATCTTTTTTACCTTTAAAAGAACAATTACTAATTACACCATTCTTTCTGCAATCCTTATCAACGGAGCTATCTTAATTTCTCTGTTTTTTCTCTTTTTGTTTATTCTGACGGCAAGATATCCAGAAAAAATGATAGGGATAATTTTTAAGATTCAGCATTTACCCTGTATCTTAAAATTTTCTAAAAAAGAAACAATATCACACTTCTTTGATAAGGTAATCCTGGAAATCAAAGAATTTCATAAGAGTTTTTCTCTATTAAAAGAAAATTGGATTAAACTGCTATTATCTACTCTCTATACAATTATATTTTGGGGCACTTTTTTCACAACAGCCCCTCTTCTTCTTAGGGGATTTAATCTAAATTTTAACCTTTCCCATGTATTGGTACTGCAAGTTATATTCTATTTTATTTTACCTTTTATGCCTACTCCGGGTGGCAGCGGAACAGCAGAAATGGGTTTTGCCTCATTATTTTCTTTCTTTGTACCTCTTCACCTTTTAGGTCTCTTTGTAGGAGTCTGGAGATTTATAGTCTTTTATTTTAATTTATGTATCGGGGCTATAGTCCTTTTGGTCGAAATTAAAAGGTTAAAAAAGAGGAAACGACGACGATAGGAAGTAGACATAGAGTAATTATATTTCTTCTTCTTTCATTTTCCTCTTAACTTTGGCTCTAACTCCTCCAAAAGATTTAAAAATTTGATCGATTCCCAGGGCAATTATCAATATTGGCCAAAATTTCCAGATATTTTCTGATATCTCAAAATCGAAAAAATATTTAGCTAAAAAGATGGTTCCTATTGCTATTAATATTACTCCAAAAAAAATAGATTTATTTTGCCAAATTTCTTTAATTCCCCAAATAAGTAAAATTACTGGCCACAGATTCCATACTCTTCCCCATATTTCTAAATCAGTGAAATTTTCAACTATAAATATAATACCAACAGCTAATATTATTAATCCGAAAACCCAATTTCCCTTACCTTCTTCACTCGCACTCATTATTTTTCCTCCTTTAATATTTTCTTTCTTTTTAATAAGCGAACTTTCTTTGCCTCCTGCCAAATATATTCCAGATCATAAAAATCCCTTTTCTCTTTAGAAAATATATGAACTATCACATCACTGTAATCCAATAATATCCATCCTGTTTCAGGTTTGCCTTCACAATGTAATAATCTAATCTTATCTTCTTTTAATTTCCTCATAATAAAATTACTTATTGCCTTTAGTTGAGGTTCTGAGTCACCACTGGTGATTACAAAATAATCCGCAATTAAAGTTAATTTACTTAATTTTAATATTACTGTATCTTTTGCTTTTTTGTCTTCGGCAGCAGCTGCAGCCATTTTTGCAATAGCTAATGAATTTTTATTCAAAAACACACCTCCCTTTTTAATTAGTCGTTAATGTCTGGTAAACAATCAAAATATTTGTCCTACTAACGACTATTCACTAACGACTAACGACTAATTTGCCATATCCTTCCCCAATATAATAACTAAATCTAAATTAGTTTGGTCTTGATATTCCTTAACAATCTCAAAATCTTTAAACAATTCTTTAAATTGATTATCTAAATTTACTTCTTTTGAATAAACTATAATTTTAGTTTTTTCATAATCAAAATTGTCGGCATTACCAACATTGACGATTTCAAATCCCTGCAATTCTAAATCTTTGGCTATTTTATGGGCAATACCCGACATAGCATTTCCATTTAAAACTTCTACTTTCATTCCACTGTTTCTACCATAGATTAGTGACTTTACCCTTTGCTGCACTTCTTCCACATTGGGTTCTAAATAGCTAACTCCCTCAATGTAAACTGGCTTGCTTTGAACAGTTTCAACTTTAAACTTCTCTTGATTAACACCTCTAAACAAATTTGCTAAAGCGATTGCATCTTGTGCTTCTATATTAGTCTCAACATATCCTTTCATTCCTTCAGATATCTGCGGAATTTTAGTTATAGAACCAAAGTTTAGCAATTTTTTTATTACAGCTAAGGCTAATTTTTGTTGCCTTTTTATTCGGCCTAAATCTCCCAATTTATCCTGCCTGAATCTTATGTATTGCAAAGATTTTTCCCCATCTAATATTTGCTTCCCCGGGTAAAGATTTATTTCTACTCCTCCTGCTTTATCCACATAATGCATCTCTTTTTCTACATCAATCTCCACTCCGCCTAACTCATCAATAATATTTACAAATCCGTTAAAATCTGCCACTGCATAAAAATGAATCGGTACATCTAAAAAGGAGCTAACAGTTTTAGATATTAGTTTTTCTCCTCCAAAGGCATAGGCATGATTTATTTTATCCATTCCTCTTCCTGGAATTTCTACCCTGGTATCTCTGGGAATGGACAGGATAAGGACGTCTTTAGTCTTGGGAGAAATACTTAAAAAAACAATAGTATCCGCACGTCCGTGGTTTTCAATCTCATCACAACCCACAATTAAGATATTTACTCGATTGTAAGACATTATGTCAGAACTGAAGGGAAATATCCCAAAATATTTTAATAAAAAAATTAGGCCTGCTAATAATAGAATGGAAAATATAATTAAGATTATTTTTTTTTCTTTTTTCTTTTTTAGCTCTCTTCCTTTGTTTCTTCTAACCCTTTCCCTTAAATTATTTTCATACATTAAATAAAAACCACCCTGCTTAAGATATTATTTCTGGCTTCAATAGAAATTGGATGAATTAATAAACTTTTACTTATCAGATAGAGTAAACCTTTATTCAGAACCATTAAGACTGCTCTATCTAAATCTATTTCTGCCATTTTTCTTACTTCTTCCACTCCGTTCATATTCCTTAAAGGCTCAATCTTATCACTCAGATAAATTATCTTATCTAAAAGGGACATTTGAGCTGCACCGGTACTGTGTGCTTTTATTGCTTTTAAAATAACAGGATCCTGAATGTTAAATTCCTTTTTTGCCATAACTGCTCCTACCAAAGGGTGTAATAATTTAGGAATTTTTTGAATAATTTCATCAAGTTCGATTTTATATTCTAAAATCATCTTTTCTAAGGTCTTACAATCTAAATCTTTGGCACAATCATGTAACAATCCGGCAATTTCAGCTTTATCTGCATCATAATCATATTTTATAGCTAATTTACGGGCAACCTTAGAAGTGTTAATCGAGTGTTCCAATCTCTCTTTACCCAGTATTTTTTCTAATTTTAATTTTATTAAATCAATATCCACTCTTATCTCCTATCTCTTGTTTTAAGAAGCATCTGGTATAAAATGTAACATTTTTTACCAGATGCTAAATGCTATATTTTACGATATAATCCTTTTTTATAGATATATTCTTCCACTTCTTGAGGGAGTAAATATTTTATGCTTTTCCCCTCTCTTACTCTTCTTCTGATATCAGTAGAAGATATAGATAAAGCGGGGATTTCCATGATTTTAATAATTTTTTGAAATTTTTTATCTAATTTATTCAAATCATATCCCGGACGGGTTGCAGCCACAAACTGACAAAGCTTAACTAACTCCTCACTTTTGTACCAGGAATCTACCTCTAAAAATGCATCGGCTCCGGTGATAAAAAATATTTTAATCCCATGGTTATATTTTTTTAAAAATTCTTTAACAGTGTCTATAGAATAAGAAAGTCCCGGCCTATTGAGTTCAACTTTAGATACCTCAAAAAATTGGTTATTACTAATGGCTAAAACTGTCATTAAATACCTATCCTCGGGGTCAGATATATCATTTTCCCTTTTGTGGGCAGGCTGGTGACAAGGTACAAATATTACTTTATCTAATTTAAATTTAATCCTTGCTTCTTCAGCTGTAAATAAATGCCCGTAATGTACGGGGTCAAATACTCCACCCATCATTCCTAAACGTTTGATGCTCTCTTTCTCTTTAAAAATATTTCTTCCTCCCTAAACCAGTCGTTAGTCGTTAGCTTTAAATTCAAGTTTTCGGTTGTCGGTTAACAGTTGCGAGATACAAGATACAAGATTATTTAATTAACCAATTGACCAATTAGGATTAGTTTACCAGTCAATTTAGTTACCCAGTTGACTAGTTAACATTAATTGACCAATTTGCCAATTGACCAATTCTCCAATTAATTCAGCCTTCCGCTCTTTCGGTCAATTCAGTTAACTGGTTGGTTGGCTAATTAGTTTAACATTAATTCTTCAATATACTTACTCCTCAACCGGGTAACCGCTAAACTGGTTAACCGGCTAACCATCCTCGCGAGATACGATTTACGAGATGCAAATTTAACTATCCGTTCCTACTTCTTTTTTCTAAATTTGTAACTTGCAACCCGTAACTTGTCACTAATCACTCATTACTTGTCACTGTATCTCTATCCGCTCTACGCTAGTTATCTTTCTCCTCCGGCACACTTTCTTCAGTTTTTGTTTCTATTTCACTCTGTTCGGGCTCCTTCTCTTTTTCGCCCTCTACTTCTCCATTGATTACTGTAAAAATGATATCCTTCTCCGGATAACTCCAGTTCTCTACCTTATCTCCATCTTTAAAGTTAACTTCTATTCGCGAAGGATAGCCAAAACCAAAATAACCTTTTCTTTCTAAAACCTGTTTGTAGGGGAGTGATTTCGCTTTCTCCAATCGAAGCCACAATTTTTCTCCTTTATCTTTTAATCCCAAAGAACTATAAACTTTAGCTAATTGCACATAAGAACACCAATATGGCGAGGGATGCTCAAAGGAGATTGGATTGGCTGTTTCTTCTATATCGATAACTTTTTTATAATTTTCTATAGCTAAATTAGTAAACTGCCAGGTGCTTTTTTCTCCTAAAACTCGATAAGTTTCACTCCTCCAGTAAAAAGCCTCCAATAAATTCGGTTCTATACTGGCTGCTCTTTTAAAATAAGGAATAGCACTTAATAAACTGTTTACGGAAGGAGCGTTTCCCTTAAAAAGATATTCTTCCGGATTCCCAATTATTTTAATTCCCTCATCCAAATAATCATTTGCCTTATCTGATTGAACCCGGGAGGTGCTCTTAAAACTGCCTGTTAAATTCTGAAAGGCATATTGATTTCCGGGGTTTATTCTTAAAACTTCTTTCCATTGTTGTATCGCCTGATTGTAATCACCGGTCTGTTTGTATACTTTTCCCAACCAGTAATGGGCATTCTCGAAATCAGGGTTTAGTTCTATAGCTTTTTTATAGTGTTGTTCAGCCATTTCATATTTTTCCTGAAGGAAATATTCATACCCGTTTTTATAGTAGGTCTGATAATCTTGAGCATAAATTACTGTACTACCCAAAATTAAGATGAAAAATAAGAATAGTAAACATAGACCGGTTTTGTTAAAATATTTTTCCATTATTCTTGTGTCCTCCCTGCTTTCTTATTGTTAATATTTCTTTTATAGACCAGCGATATGTCTGTCCTGCGAATTGTAATTATTTAATTGCAAAACTAATCAATCAAAATTATCTTATGATTCTTTCAATTTCTCCACATAATTCATTCTTAAATTCGCCAGTAAATTTTCGATCCTCTTAAAATCTTCCGGGTTTAAATCATCTTTAATCTGATCATATAAAAATGCTACAGTATCTATAGCAATTTTAGCTTTTTTTAAATCTTTATTAATTTCTTTAGTCTCGGAATTCATAATAAGACCTAAATACTCCCAGGCCTTTCCGTTCAACATACTTATAAACCAAACAAAAAGAACAGGTAAATCAGGTTCTTTAAAATGTTCTTCTTGCTTTTTTTCTTCTTCTTTAGTTTTTTCCTTTGTCTCTTCCTTTTCTTCTTTCTGTGCTTTTTCTTCTTTTACCTCTTCGTCCTTTTCTATTTTATTATTCTTTGTCTGGTTTTTATTTTCCTTCATTATTTATCTCCTTTCTAATATAACAATATTTTTTATATTGCAAATTAGTTAGTTGGTTAATTAGTTAATAAATATCAAACCATCTGACTAATTATACACGCTCCTACTTCATAAAAACTAATAACTTGCATCTTACAACTTATATCTTTAATTGGCCAATCGGTGAATAGGTGGATTGGCTAATTAATATTAACTGGTAAACTGGCTAACCGGGTAACTAGGTAACTAAGTAATCACCTGACTCTTTCCTTATCACTCATTACTCATCACTTATTACTTTATTCCTATTCGTTCCACGCTATCTTCGCGCTATCCGCTCCTACTTTTTCTTTCCAAACTTGTAACTCGTAACTTGCAACTTATTACTAGTCACTCATTACTGTATTTTAGTCTGTGTAATCCTCTAAGCTAACCACACAATAGGAAGCCACGCCCTCTTTCCTGCCAATGAAGCCCATTTTCTCATTAGTCGTAGATTTAATATTCACCTTTTCAGAGGATATTTTTAAAACTTGAGCTATATTATTTTTCATGCTCAAAGCAAAAGGTGCAATTTGTGGTTCTTCTAATACTAGAGAAACATCTATATTGTTTATGATAAGTTTCTTTCTTTTTAATATTTCATAAGTATTTTCTAATAATTTTAGACTGGAAATATTTTTATATCGCTTATCATTATCCGGGAAATGCTGGCCGATATCTCCTTCTCCAGCTGCTCCTAATAAAGCATCTATTAGGGAATGAACTAATACATCAGCGTCTGAATATCCATTCAAACCCTTTTGGTACGGAATAGCCTCTCCTCCCAAAATTAATTTTCTCTCCAAAATTAAAGGATGGACATCATATCCAAAACCTATCCGCATGATCTCTCCCCTCTCTATTAGTCGTTAGTATATAGTATCGAGTTAAGAAAACAAGAACTCAGGAGTGGATACGCGATATATCGTGCCCAAAGTAGGACAGGCGTCTCGCCTGTCTATTAGTTTTGAGCTATCTTTGTTAAGCTAAAAACTTAAAGCGAAAAGCCATAATTCAAAACTCGAAACTTTTTGTCATTGCGAGGGAGTAAAACGATTGAAGTAATCTCATAATTCCCGAGATTGCCACGCTCCCTGCGGTCGCTCGCAATGACATTTATGTTTTTTCATTCCGACTCCTGACTTCTTTCTCTTATTTTTTTAACCAACTAACCAAGAAATTAGCTAACTAGTTAACTAATTCCATACGTCCCTATTTCTTTTTTAAATTTAAAACTTGTAACTAGCAACTTGCAACCTATATCTTTAATTGGGTAATTGGTAAATTGGTTAATTTAATAACTATGTGCTATATACTGTTTTAAATAGTATGCACTACCCAGATTGATTTATATGCTGATTTTAATTTTTTATAAATTTTTAAAGCCTGTTCTTTGTTCTGAGCTATTCCAAAAACAGTAGGCCCGCTGCCGGACATAAGAGCACCCAGAACGCCCTCTTTAATTAATCTATCTTTAATTTTTCCAATTTCCGGGTATTTCTTAATTATCAATCCTTCAAAAGAATTAAATAAATTTTTGGCAATTCCTCGAATCTCGCCTTCATTTAAAGCTTCAAGCATGGTTTTAGTATTGTTCTTCTTCCTCTTAATCAGGCTTAAATCAAGATTATTATAAGCCCACTTGGTAGGTATTTCAAATCCAGGGTTTATTATTATAATCCACAATGGTGGATTGATCGAAAGTAAAGGAGTTACTTTTTCTCCCCTATGGTAAGCAAGGGCAGTACCGTTCTGTATACAAAAAGGAACATCCATCCCCAACTCTTCCCCTATTTCCCTTAAATTTTTATTGCTTAAATTTAAAGCAAAAAGCTTATTTATACCTACTAAAATAGAGGCAGAATTAGCAGAACCACCCGCCATCCCGCTGGCTAAAGGAATTTTTTTATCTATTTTTATCTTAACTCCCTTTTTTATTCCATATTTATTAAGAATCTTCTCTGCTGATCTATAAGTTAAACTTTGGGTATCAATGGGAACCAAAGGATGGCTGCATTTTATCTTTATCCCTTCTTTCTCTTCCTTAATAAATATTCTGTCAGCAAGGTTAATAGATTGCATTATGGTCTCAATATTATGATATCCATCCTGGCGTTTTCCCAGGATATTTAGAGTTAGATTTATCTTGGAATAGCTATCTATTTCAATTTCTTTCATAATTTAAAATTAAATC
>DAOUWX010000061.1 GCA_030666935.1 Atribacterota bacterium
GTATATTTTTTATGTCAGGATATCCTTGTTGATATAGACAAAAAACATAATTCCTCTAATTGGCTTTATCAGGCATTTCAGTTTGCCCTCTCTAAATCTTTCCCTGAAACAGTAGATCTATCCTTTAAGGATATCTCCCCTAATTGCCGAAAAACTTTCTTGCTCTATTTAGAAATTTTAAGAGTAATCTCGAAATTCCAAAAGTCGTCCGGTGATCCTACTTTTCACGGCAAATATCCCCTGAATTTCTTAACTTCTGAAGAAAAAAACAAACTAGAGAATCCTGCTGAATACAAAAGATTTTTAAAAGCATTTAATGATGAATATATCTACGAAATGATGAAATTAAGCCAGGAAGTTTTAAAGTACAATACTCTTGACCATATATGCGGTGTAAACTGGATTGCTTTATTTATAGGCAGGCAGTTATATAATCTGGATCTTCCCGTTGATTTGGGGAGGATTTCGGGATCGGCAGCAGGACATGATATTGGAAAATATGGATGTAAAGATATTGAAGTAGAAAGAACTCCTTATTTGCATTATTACTATACTGATATGTGGTTTGAAAAACATAATATCCCTTATATCGGACATATTGCAGTTAATCATTCTGTTTGGGATTTGGAATTGGATAATTTACCCTTAGAATCACTTATATTAATTTATTCTGATTTTCGGGTTAAAAATACTAATAATAGTTCTAAGGCGGAGATGAGAATCTTCAGTCTAAAAGATTCTTTTCAAGTAATTTTAGAAAAACTGGATAATGTTGATGAGAAAAAAAGAAAAAGATATTGCCGGGTTTACGAGAAATTAAAAGACTTTGAAGATTATATGATAAACTTAGGGGTAAATGTAGATGTAGAGAATAAAGAGATAAGTTCTTGTAAAAAAGATAGAAAACCATATTACCCTCTCATGCAGGGTCAAGAAGTTATCCAAAATATAAAATATCTTTCTATAGAACATAATATAAATTTAATGCACGAACTCCGAGATGAATCTTCTCTTAATTCACTTTTAGAATTAGCCCGAAGCGAAAAAGATTGGAACAATCTACGGGAATATCTGCAAATATTTATTGAATATTCCACCTACTTGACTCAAAAACAAAAGATGATTACCTTGAGATATTTATACGAACAATTAACTCATCCGGAAGATGAAATAAGAAGGAGAAGTGCAAACCTTATCGGTTTATTGATTGCCAGTTTTGATGAAGATTACCGCAAGGAGATTCCTCAGAATGTTACTCTAAAACCACCAGCGATTACCAGTGTTAATTTATTGGAAAGATATTTAAAATATTTTTTACAGCCAGACCATAAAAAGATTACTCTTCATCAATCTCGAATTATTAATAGTACTGAGAATATGATTTCTTCTCTATTTTCTAACTGTCGCAATAATCATCAGGTAAGCAATTATAGAAAAAGTATTTTAAAGCACTATAAAAAAGACCGGTATACTGATGAAGATATTCAACTGTGTTTGATAGAAACTGCCAAGCATATATCAATCTGCTCAGATGAAAAATCTGCAAAGGTATTATTTGATTATATTATAAAGATGTTACAGAAGGAGAATCATAATCTTAGACTTACTGCTTTAGAGGTAGTCTATGATTTAACACCTCAAATTGATAAAAAATTTAGATTTATAAATAACTTAAGAAAATTATTTGCTGGTAACATTTCTACCTCAGTACTTCCTGCTGAAAATTATTTAAATATGAAGATAGTTGAATTATTAGGCTTGGATGAGAGCATCGTAAAGAAGTATATCGAATTTTATCGAAGAGATATAGAGAAGATACAGTATATATTTCTAAGTAATCTTAAAACTTCAACCAGTGGAATAATTAAAAAAATTCAGATAGAACTTTTATTAGAGCATACCTTAAAGAGCAAGCAGGAAGAAATCTATACTGCTTTGCATTTTTGTAATATTTTGAAAGTTAGCGGTATAGAAGATATTAGAAATATGGCCGGTAAAGCCCTGATAAATTTAATGCCTTCCTTGTCTTTTCAACAGAGGAATGATATAGCCATTGAACTATTGCGGGCTTTAGAAATGGAAGATTATCAATTTACTAAATATATTCCTTACTATTTAGGTCAATTAATACTCTATCTTACACCTAATGAGTTAGAGGAACTTGTTGATGATTTAATAGAAAAAATCAAACAGTCAGATCCCAAATTAAGCTCATTGCTGCTTAGGACCATTGGTATAGCCATTGCTAATTACTCTAAGTACCGGGAAAGATTTTCAGAAGAAGAGGAATCATACGAAAACAGGCTTAGCAAGATGATCGGTATCCTTTTGAATGGCTTTGTACACTATAATTTAAAGGTGAAACAGGCAGCATTTAGAGTTATCGGTAAGGAAATATTTGGTTCAAGACATCTCAGCTTAGAAGAGAAAAACCATATATTTAAACTTATTGCAAAAAAAATTCTTACTCTGTTAGCTCCCGTAAATAAGGAAGGTCTGATGTTTTTAATAAATTGTATCGGACTTAAATATATGTATAAATTTATCTCTGATTATAATTTTTCTAAGGGAAGCATAAATCTTGAAATTCCGAACAAAATAGCTTTCTTCCCAGGAGCTTTTGACCCGTTTTCCTTAGGCCACAGAGAGATTGCCAGAGCAATAGAAAATCTTGGTTTCGAAACATATTTGGCTGTTGATGAGTTTTCCTGGTCTAAAAGGACTCAGCCACACCTCTTCAGAAAGAATATAATAAATATTTCTATTGCCGATGAACTTAATGTATATTTATATCCTGAGGATTTACCGGTAAACATTGCAAATCCGGATGATTTAAAGGCTTTAAGGAGGAATTTCCCCTTTTCCGAGGTTTATATTGTAATAGGAAGTGATGTTATATTAAATGCTTCTGCTTATAAAAAGAAAAAATCAGAAAATTCAATCCATACTTTTCCTCATATTATTTTTGATAGAAGGGCTTCAAATTCTATCGAGGAAGAAAAGAAAAAAGTTCAAATGCCAATTGAGAATATTGGAGAAAATACCTTCAGTCTTAACCTTGCTACCCGCTATGAAGAAATAAGTTCAACTCAAATAAGAAATAATATAGATGAAAATAGAGACATTTCCAGACTTATCGACCCTTTGGCTCAGAAATATATTTATAAAAATAGTTTATATCAAAGAGAACCTCAATATAAGAGTGTAGTACAAACTATCTCTATCGATGCGCAGGTAATTGAAGATATTACTCCGGATTTAATAAAAGAACTTTGCCAGAAAGTACTTTCTAAATATAATCGAATCAAAGTATCTAAAAAATTGCTTGAGTTTACTCGTAAATTAAACCCGAGAATTCTACTATTACGAGATGTCCGCCATAATGGAATGATATTGGGTTTTTCAGCTTTTCATTGGGTTCGTTCAAACATTCTTTTCCAGGAGTTTAAGGATAATTTGATATCTGAGTATATCCGGGAAAATGCAGTTGGCCGCACTATAGTTATTGATGGTATTTTTACCATAAGTGATATGGAAAATAGATCCGGACTTGAAAACCTTGAGCAGGTTATTCTTACTGAAACCCTTTCTTTTTGTATAGAGAAAGATTATAATTATACGATATTCAGGAATGTATTAAATGATTATCCTTTAAATTCTTTAAACGAAAATTTAGAACTTATGGGGTTTTATCGCTTACCTTTCAGCGATAAAGATAATCCGGTATTTGTAGTGGATATAAGTAAACCCTGTATAGTCAATCTGGATACCGAGACTATTATAAAAGAACCTTTCTGCCAAAATTTAAACATTAAAAAATCAGTTATAATGTCACGTAAACGATTATTAAAATCGTTTACTACTTTTTATCCCGGGAATGTTGTTTTGCCATTTAATATAGATTTAATTAATCAGACCATTGTAAAGAAAATTTGCAGGATAAATGATGTTTCCACAACGCCGTTAACCCCTCGAGCTTTAGGAAGGTCAATGTGTGTGCCCTTTGGAAAGATATTACATAAGATGGTAGTACCTAACACGGTAACTAAATCTCTTCATACAGAAAAAATATTTGCTTCCGATATGAAAAGTTTTGAGATTGATGCCTTCCCAAATTATATGAGTCTGGAAAATCAGGTTAAAATAATTCATTCATTTGATATGCCCGTAATTCTTATTGATGACTATTTGCACAAGGGGTATAGAATAAAAACCCTTGAGCCCCTATTTAAAAAATATAATATTAAGGTTAAAGAAATAATTGTGGGAGCACTATCCGGTAGTGGAAAAGAGATAGCAACTATATTAAATAGAGATGTTGATTGTGCCCATTTTATTCCCAATCTTAGATTATGGTTTAATGAAAGCGAACTGTATCCCTTTATTGGCGGAGACGCATTAAGGAGAAAAATAAGGACTCAAGGAAATTTAGTTAGATCTATCAGTCAGGTACTACCCTATACTTTTCCTTCATTTATTAAAAATGTTTCTGCAAAAATCATCTATAATTTTTCCGAAGTTTGTATTGAAAATGCTTTAAACATATTAGGTGCTCTGGAAAATGAATACCAGATAATTCAACAAAGGAAATTGACACTTGATCATTTGGGAGAAGTAATTATTTATCCCCGATATCCTGACCAAGGAGAAGATATGGATTATAATTTAAACCTTAGCCCTTCTCATTATTTAGGAAATAGCCTTGAACTTTTACGACGAACCAAAAGAATGACAGACAGGGGAATGTGAGGACGGAAGAAAACAGTATCGAGTATCGAGTATATAGTATATAGTAAGGAATAGCGTGGAACATATAGCATTAAAACGCAAAGCTAAAAACGCAAAGTGCAAAACCAAATCTCAAAATTTAAAATTGAGATAAAAAGTTTTGAATTTTAAATTATGGTTTTTCGCTTTAAATTTTTAATTTAATAGTAATTTATAAATCAATTTATCTATTCCGCAAACTGAAAAAATTATAATTATAAGAAGGATTTTTAATGTATTTCTATAAACTAAAAAACAAGATACTAATTTCACAATTGGAATACAGTGAATTAAATAAAATATCTGAAAGCGAAGCCAAAGAGAGCAAAGAAATAATTTATGTGCTTAACCGCACAAACCCCTTAAAATCCAGAAGATATTTTAGCATTACTGACCAATCCCTAATTTTTTTGAAAGAAGAAGGTATCCACCTTCTGCAAAAATCCAAAAAGATTGATTACAATTTACCCCTATGGCTCAACGAAAGAATAAAAGAAAAAAGAGTGAGTTCACTTAATACCGAATATCCTAGCTGGCAAGATGTGTTAACTTATAAACTTCCTTCCCGGTGGAAAGTGAATATTGTAGGATTGGGTGATGTAGGAGGGACTCTCCTTACCGGTTTGAGATTATTGGGAGGAAGTTGTGTTGAATCTATCGGAATATATGATAAAAATACAAGCGCGATAAAAAGATGGGAATTAGAGGCAAATCATATATTTTATCCTTTTGCTGCCCAAAAATTCCCTGAGGTTTATCAGCTAAGAGAAGAGAATGTTTTTGATTGTGATATGTTTGTATTTTGCGCAACTGTAGGAGTTCCTTCTTTGGGAGAAGAACAAGAAGATGTGAGAATGAAGCAGTTCGAAGGAAATTCTAAGATAATCTCTGATTATGTCCGAAAAGCACGGGAAAAATCGTTTAAGGGGATATTTGCAATTATCTCAGACCCGGTAGACTTATTGTGTAAAACTGTTTTTTTAACCGGCAATAAAAACACAAGCGGAGAATTTGATTTTAAAGGATTGACAGCAGATCAGATAAGAGGATATGGATTAGGAGTGATGCATGCTCGGGCAATCTATTATTCAAGACAAAATACTGAAACTGCTAAATATAATCGAGAAGGTAGAGCCTTTGGTCCTCATGGCCAGGGTTTGGTAATTGCCAACAGTTTAAAAAAATATAATAAAAGTCTTTCAGAGAAGCTTACCGATCAGACCATAAAAGCAAACTTAGAAGTAAGAAAAGCCGGTTTTAAGCCTTATGTAGCCCCTGCCTTATCTTCCGGGAGCTATCCCCTTATTGCCACCATGAGTGGGAAATGGCATTATAGTGCAACCTTTATAGGAGGGGTATTTATGGGAGCGAAAAATAGATTGCTTAAATCAGGAACTGAAATCGAAAGGCTAGACCTCCCAGTTAACTTAGTAGAGAAAATTCAAGAAAGCTATAAGGAATTGGGTAATATCTTATAAACAATATCTCAATAGAGGGAATTATTTTATGGAAACTATTTATTTGATTATTCCGGGAAAAATGTCGGATAATTTTGCTGAGATTGTCAAAATAGCCACAGAAAATTATCAATTAACAATTATTAAGACGACCGAAGATATCCCTGCCCTCAAAAACAAAAAGATCATATTTGCTGTTGAATTAGATGAATGCGGATTCAATATTCCTTTATTTGAAATGCTTTTAAAATTGAAGGAAAGGGGAGATGATTCCCTTTTAGGTTCAAGAGCCGTAATTATAATCCAAAGTTCGAGTGAATTATTTACTAAGAGTACCGCCCAAAAAATAGTTTTTTTAACCAATCAGATGGGATGTAGATTTCCTGGTCATCCGGCTGTAGAAGCTACTCATAATCTTAATAATTTTATTACCCGGCAAAAAACATTCAACCTACCTCTTTTAGAGATTTACAAAGAACAGGCCAAAGAATTAGTACAAAAATTAAGGGAAGAAAGTTTAAAATTAATTAATAGACCAAAGATACTTGTGCTGCATTCGAGTTTGTTTAAGACATCTAATACTCTTATGCTTTGGAAAATGGTAAAAGAAAACCTTGGCGGGGAAGATATAAGAGAACTCCATGTAGAAAATGGAACTGTGGTAGACTGCAGAGGGTGTTCTTATAAAACCTGTATTCATTATAGTGAAGAAAAAAGCTGTTTTTATGGGGGGATTATGGTAAAAGAAATTCTCCCCGCGATAGAAGAGGCTGATTGTATCATCTGGCTATGTCCCAATTATAATGATGCGATATCCGCAAAGCTTATGGCAGTTATTAACAGAATGACTGTGCTTTATAAGAGGGCGAAATTTGGGGATAAAACCATATTCTCCATTGTTGTCTCCGGAAACTCAGGGAGTGATTGTGTAGCTAAACAGTTAATAGGGGCTTTAAATATTAACAAAGGATTCAGACTGCCTCCTTATTTTGCTTTAAAAGCTACTGCCAATGACCCCGGGTCAATAATGAATGTCTTGGGAATAGACAAAAAAGCAAAAGAATTTGCTGAAAACATAAAAAGAGAGATTAAAAAATAAAGAGATTTAATTTATATTATGCAGAAGAAAGATATTAAGAATTTTACCTTAAATGAACTTCAAGAAGAGGTTAAAAATTTAGGGGTTGAAAAATATAGGGCAACTCAATTATTTAATCTGCTTTACAAAAAAGGCATAGAAGACTTCAGAGATATGCTGAGTCTACCAACATCATTTAGAGGTTTACTTCAAAGATATTTTTACATAAGCAAGGTAAGGTTGGTAAATTTAGCTAAATCGAAAGACCAAACCGAAAAATATTTATTTAAGTTAGAAGATGGAAATTTAATAGAAAGCGTTCTTATATTTTCTGGTAAAAGAGTGACTGAATGTATATCTTCCCAAATTGGTTGTAAATATAACTGTTTGTTTTGTGAAAGCGGTAAAAAAGGTTTTACCAGAAACCTTACAGTTAGCGAGATTTTAAATCAAGTTTTATTTGTAAAGAAAAAAATTGAATCTAATCTCAATAATATTGTATTTATGGGTATTGGTGAACCTTTAGATAATTATGATAATGTTGTAAAAGCCATTTGTATATTGAATTTTAAAGATGCTTTCAATATCGGAGCAAGAAAGATTACCATTTCTACCTGTGGGGTGATACCGGCTATAAAAAGGCTACAAGAGCATAATTGGCAGGTAGAGTTATCAGTTTCTCTGCATGCTCCGGAAAATAAATTAAGGTCTTATCTAATGCCGGTAAATAATATATATCCCTTACCAGATCTGATAGAAGCATGCAAGAATTATGCGGAAAAAACTAAAAGGCAGATTACTTTTGAATATATTTTAATTAAAGGAATGAATGGTTCACTGATTTATGCAGATAAATTAGCTAAACTGATTGGTGGATTTAATTCTAAAATAAATTTAATTACCTTTAACCCTGCACCCAATTCCTTACTGCAGGCACCCGGTATTTCTCAGGTTAAATCTTTTAAAAATAAACTGGCGACTAGGGGGATTCCAGCCACTATAAGAATATCAAAGGGTGATGATATCTCTGCTGCTTGTGGACAGCTAAAGAGTCTGCATCTAAAATAAATTACAAGGGCGTATGCAATACACCCCTACTTTTTATATGCCACACGATACTTGTTTTCGTAAGAACGACAAATGCTTCCTGATTTCTTCTCTTTCCCTTTTGTTTCCTTAACTAGCTAACCAACTAACCAAATAATTAATTAGCAACGAGATACGATATACGACATACTATATACGAATAAAATTTCTTGACTTTATAAGCATATCTGATATACTTTTAACGAAGATAATGTTGGCTAACGGGCCCATAGCTCAGCTGGCAGAGCAACCGGCTCATAACCGGTCGGTCCCTGGTTCGAATCCAGGTGGGCCCACCAAACAATTGATAATTGCTAATTTTGTTAATAATGCAGGTAGTGTGGAATTTATGGAAAAGCATGAAATTATAAAAATACCAGAGAATTTTATAAAAAACCTTACTTCTTTTATATAAGAAGTAAGGTTTTTTTATTTTAATGGCCTTTACAACTGTGAAGAGAGGAGGAATAAATCATTGATAGAAGAACAATATGATATCCTTATAGAATTACAAAAAATCGATATTGATATCGATGAAGAAAAGAAAAAGAAGAGAAGTTTGCCTTTAATAATAGAAGGGATTACCAAAAAAATTCAAGCACTGAAAGATAGTTTAAAAAAGAAAAATGAAAATTATAAGAATTTACAGATTAAATTAAAAAGAAAAGAATTGGATTTAGCTGAGAAA
>DAOUWX010000378.1 GCA_030666935.1 Atribacterota bacterium
GAAATCAGTCCTATTGAAGCAACCCTGTTTGCCCTGGGGATTTATGAAGATACTGGTTCACTTACTTTTTCAACTACTACGATTGATGATATAAATAGCATTTCTTATTTGTTTGCTAAAGGTATAAAATTAAAAGTTGTAGCTAATTTTATAAATATTGGTCTTAGCATAGCTCAAAAAAAATTATTAAATAAGTTACTGCTTTCTTCTAAAGAAATATTTTGTAAGGGTGTACGCGTTAATATAGCTAAGGCAGAAGCAAAAAATTATACAGAAGGATTGGCTCTTCTCACTCATAGATTAATAGAAATTGAAAATAGCGATGTTTTTTTTACTATAGTAAAAATGGCAGAACGAATATATATAGTTGGAAGGAGCAGAATAAATTCTGTCGATGTAGATGAAATTCTGAAAGAATTAGGGGGCGGAGGTCACTTTCAGGCAGCTTCAGCAGTGGTAAAAGATTTATCCCTTGATGAAACAGAAAAAAAACTTATTAGGATCTTAGAAAGAAAAGTAAAGGTAGGAATTATAGCAAAAAGTATAATGTCTTCACCGGTTAAAACCGTTAATACTTCTGCTTCTATCGAAGAAACAAAAAAAATATTATTAAGATACGGGCATAACGGGATTCCGGTAGTAGAAGAGGGGGAGCTAAAAGGCATTATAACAATGCAGGAAGTAAATAGAGCCAAACAGCATGGACTTGGAAAAGAGTTGGTAAGTAAATATATGTCTGACCAGGTAGTTTCCGTAAAATTAAATACTCCTTTAACTGAAATTCAAGAATTAATGATTAATTACGATATTGGAAGAATATTAGTTATTAACCAAGAAAATAGATTAGTAGGAATTGTTACCAGAACTGATTTGATAAGAAATTTATACGGAGAAGGTCATATTCCCAAAAGATCATTCTCAACCTATATTGAGACCAGTAGTAAGATGGAGAGAAAGAAGCACATAGATTCAATAAGAAAAATATTTCCTGAAAGAGTTCAAAATATTCTAAATAAAATTGGAGAGATAGGTGATAGATTTAACTTTCCAGTTTTTATGATAGGAGGAGTTGTAAGAGACCTTTTCCTGGGAATTGAAAATTATGATATTGATATTGTAGTTGAAGGTGATGGAATAAAATTTGCCCGAGAGTTAAGTAAGGATTTGAAAGGAAGAACAAAAAGCCACGAAAAATTTAGAACCGCAGTGGTGATTTTAGATGATGGTTTTAAAATAGACGTGGCAACTGCCCGTCGAGAATTTTATGAATACCCCGCAGCCTTTCCTAAGGTTGAGCTAAGCTCAATAAAAAAAGATTTATACAGAAGAGATTTTACTATAAATGCCATGGCCATACAGTTAAATAAAAAATATTTTGGAAAATTAATCGATTTCTTTGGTGGACAGAGAGATTTACGAATAGGAATAATCAGGGTTTTATATAATTTAAGCTTTGTTGAAGATCCGGCACGAATCATACGGGCAATAAGATTTGAACAGAGATATAATTTTAAAATGGATAGTACAACGGAAGATTTTCTGAAAAAAGCAATTGATGATAAATTACTCTCCAGATTAAGAAGGAAAAGAGTTGCTGAAGAACTGATTCTAATATTGAAAGAAGAAAATCCATTAAAATCTTTAAAAAGGTTGGAAGAATTGGGAGCTTTAAAATATGTTCTTCCGGAAATTGAATTGAATGAAGATATAAAAGAAAGATTTATTAAGGTAAAGGATAATTATAATTTTTGGAAACGTAATATATCTAATGAAAAAATAGAACTATGGATAATATATTTTTGCTGTTTAATTAAAAATTTAGAAAAAAGTCAAGTACAGATAATTTCAAAAAGGTTAATATTTAAGCAAAAAACTTTGAACAGGATAAATTATTGTTACCTAAATTTAGATCAAATCATAAAAAATATATCGCAAATAAAAATACCACCGAGTACTATTTATTTAAAATTTAAAGGGTTGCCTAACGAAGTATTATTTTTTGCC
>DAOUWX010000291.1 GCA_030666935.1 Atribacterota bacterium
ATTTTTTATAAAATCTCTGTTGAAAATTATAATGAACTAAAAACGATATTTATGAAGAATTGCCCGGAAGCGGTGATTAATTTAGCAGCTCGCACAGGAGTACGTTATAGTCTGGAGAATCCATTTATTTATCTTGCTACAAACAGCAGTGGCAATCTAAATTTATTAGAGTTGTGTCGGGAATATGGAGTGCCTAAATTTGTATTAGCTTCTACATCGTCACTTTATGCAGGTCAGAAGATGCCATTTAAAGAGAGTTTGCCAGTGAATACTCCCATTTCACCTTATGCAGCTTCCAAGAAGGCGGCTGAAATGATGGCTTATACCTATCATCATTTATATGGATTGGATGTTACAATTTTACGTTACTTTACAGTTTATGGTCCCGCAGGAAGACCGGATATGGCTACTTTCAGGTTTATTAAATGGATTGTGGAAGGTGTTCCTTTGGAAATTTTTGGTGATGGTTGCCAGAAGAGAGATTTTACTTATATCGATGATATTGCTAGGGGGACAATTCAAGCTTTAAAACCTTTGGGATATGAAATAATTAACCTGGGGAATAATCATCCGTATAAACTTACTGAAGCCATAAAGTTAATGGAAAAATATATTGGAGGGGAAACTCGGTTTGAATATAGAGATTTTCATAAAGCAGATATGCAGGCAACCTGGGCAGATATTAATAAGGCACGGGAACTTTTTGGTTGGGAACCTCAGATTAACTTGAAAGAGGGTATAAAGAGGACTGTGGAGTGGACTAGGAATAATTGGGAATGGGTTCGGAAAATAAGAATCTAAAAACCAAGAGTAAAATATAGAAAAAAGGAAGAGATAAGTAATTATGTTAATTTTAATTTTATTAATTTCTTTTCTTGTAAGTTTTGCTTTATTCCCTGCTATGATTATTCGTTTGAAAAAAGCCGGAATTGTAGGAAAAAATATGAATAGCGCATTACATGAAGAAGTTGCTGAAATGGGGGGTTTGGTTGTAGTGGCAGGTTTTGGAGCGGGGATATTTACTGTTATTGCAGTTAAAACTTTTTTTAATATATTCTCTTCGATTGATACAATCTCTGTTTTAGTTGCTTTATCTACGATATTGATAGTTGTATTAATTGGGATTTTTGATGATTTAGTTTCTATGCCTCAACAGATAAAAGCCTTCATGCCTTTATTTGCCGCTTTACCCTTGATTGTAATTAAAGAAGGAAGTACTTTTATGAGGATACCATTTTGGGGAAATGTAAATTTTGGTTTGTTATATACCCTGGTTATAATCCCTTTAGAAGTTACTATTGCAGCTAATGCGGTTAATATGCTGGCAGGATTTAATGGCTTAGAGGTTGGAATGGGGATAATAGCGGTGGGATCTTTGGTTATTATTACCTATTTGATGGGAAAAATTACTGTGTTGGTGATTTTGCTTGCAGCATTGGGAGCACTTTTAGCTGCTTTATATTATAATTGGTATCCGGCAAAAATATTAGTAGGAGATGTGGGAACCTTAAGTATCGGAGCAATTATTGCGGCGGCAGTGATTATGGGAAACTTTGAGATTGCGGGAGCGATTTTACTGATTCCTTATATTATAGATTTTTTAATCAAAGCGAAAAATCATTTTCCTTATAGTTTTGGGGAATACAAGGATGGAAAATTGTATTGTCCTAAAGGCGGGCCTGTAGGGCTGGGGCAGCTGATTATGAAGGTATGTGGCGGTATCAGTGAGAGGAATCTGGTACTGGTACTGATGGGAATCGAGGTAGTGTGCGGTGTAGTGGCGATATTGCTTTATGTATAGATTACAGATAGTGCGTGCGTTAAAGTGTAAGTGTAATTGGTCTGCCAGTATTCCAGTTTACCAGTTGGTCAATAAGGATTCCGTTCACAGGACAGGCATTTCGCCTGTCTTTTTTGTTATAAAAGGGAAACAAAGGTGCCAGGTACCTTTGTTTCCCTTTTTAGTAAGTTTGGGGCAGGAAGGGGAGTTTGTGGTATAATAAAAAAAATATTAAGGGTTTTGGAGTAGGTTTTTTAAAATGGTAATAACCAGAATAAGAGAGGAAGTTTTAAGTTCTCCGAGATTAAGCGATAACCGAGGAAGATTTGGCGGGGTAGTGGTGATAGGTGGAGCGAATATTGATTTGAGGGGCAGGTCGGAAAGGGAGCTGAAAAGGTATACTTCTAACCCGGGCAAGATAAATGTCGGTTCGGGAGGAGTGGGAAGAAATATTGCCCATAATCTAGCCTTACTTAATGTACCGGTTACTCTGTTGAGTGCAGTGGGAGATGATGGAGAGGGGATAAGGATTTTGGAGGAAACCGGGAAAGCTGGAGTCAAGACCGGGCAGATGATAATATCGGGAGAGCATCCTACCGGAATATATTTGGCTATATTGGATGAGAAGGGCGAAATGGAAGTAGCGGTCTCGGATATGCGGATATTAGAGGAGGTTACAGTGGATTATCTAAGGTCAAAGGCCTATCTGATCAAAGAGAGCAAGATAGTGGTGATGGATACTAATATCCCTGAGCAGAGCATTGAATATGTGGTGGACCTGTGCAATAAGGTTAAGGTGCCTTTGCTGATTGAGCCGGTTTCGGTGGAGAAGACCAGGAAGTTAAGAAAGGTACTGGACGGAAGCGGAAGATGGACTATTGATTATATAACTCCGAGTAAGGATGAGCTGGAATCAATCTTAGAGGCGGAGATAGATTATGATCCGGATTTAGATTTAGATTTAGATATAGTTAGGGCGGTAGATGAACTGAAAAGTAAAGGGGTTAAGAATGTGGTTGTCACTTTAGGAAAAAGAGGAATATGCGTCTCTTATGGCCGGGCTGATGAAGGAAGGAAAG
>DAOUWX010000218.1 GCA_030666935.1 Atribacterota bacterium
CAAGCGTTATAACTATCGGATTGGTTAATGCAGGATTGCTAAGTTTAAAACAAGCCGTAAGTGTAATAGCAGGAGCTAACATAGGTACCACCGTAACCGCACAGATTGTATCTTTTCGTTTAGAGCAATATGCTCTTCCGGTAATTGGCATTGGTTTTATTATTAATTTTTTATCTAAAAGAAGAAGCTATAAATATTTTGGCCAAATATTGCTCGGTTTTGGTATATTATTTTTAGGCTTATACACTATGTCTCATACAGTAAGACCTTTAAGAAATTATGCTCCATTTCTAAGTTTATTAGCTAATATTTCTTACAATCCTTTATTGGGTATCGCGGTTGCTGCAATCTTTACCGCTATAATTCAAAGTAGTAGTGCTACTACTGCAATAGTAATTGCTATGTCTATTCAGGGTATAATGGGCATAGAAGCAGCAATCCCCCTTATTCTGGGAAGTAATATAGGAACTTGTTTTACTGCAGGAATTGCAGGCATAGGGAGTTCAATAACCGGGAAAAGAGTTGCCCTTTCCCATCTATTTTTTAATATTGGAGGGGTTGTTCTATTTTTATTCTTTATAAATAAATTCGCATACCTGGTATCGTTAACCTCTTCAAGTATTCCAAGGCAAATTGCCAATGCTCATACTTTATTTAATGTAATTAATGCAGCAATATTACTTCCTTTTCTCTCTTTGTTTGTTAAACTTGTAGTTAAAATTTTACCAGGGGAAGAAATTGTCCTTAAGAAAGGTCCTGTCTATCTGAATAAAGATATGTTAGATACACCATCCCTTGCTTTGGGTCAGGCAACTAAAGAACTGGTTAGAATGGGCGGAATGGTTGAAAGTATGTTAAATGATGTGATGATGTCTTTTATTCAAAACGACCTAAATATCTTAAAAAGTGTATATCTAAAAGAAGATGTGGTAAATACTTTAGAAAAGGAGATTACCAAATATTTAGTATTAATATCTCAGAGATCTCTTAGCCCGAGACAATCAAAAAGATTAACGGATTTAATGAATATAGTAAATGATATAGAAAGAGTAGGTGACCATGCTGAAAATTTAGCTGAACTTACGGAAGAAAAAATAAATGAAAGGTTACCTTTTAGTGAAAAAGCATTAAATGAACTAAAATTTATGTTTTCTAAAGTGCAATTTTCTTTAAATAAATCAATCACGGCATTAAAAAATAGAGATATGGATTTAGCACGAGAAGTAGCTTTAAAAGAAGATGAAATTGATGAAATAGAAAAAGAACTTCGTGATAATCACATAAATAGACTGAATCAAGGCATTTGTTATCCCGAATCCGGTGTTATCTTTTTAGATTTAATAAGTAATTTAGAAAGAATTGGAGACCATGCTAATAACATTAGTTTGATGGTAATTGATGAACTATCCAAAGGTTAGGGGAATATATGTCATTAATATTGTTAGGACTAATACAAGGATTAACTGAATTCTTCCCGGTAAGTAGTTCCGGACATTTGGTAATAACAAAATATTTCTTACAGCTAAAATTACCGGGTGCGGCATTTGAAGCATTTTTACATTTTGGAACAGTTGTGGCTGTAATAGTACTCTTTAGAAAAGAAATTAAAGAATTAGTAATTTCTTTTTTTGACAGTATTTATAAACTATCTCAAGGCGAAAATATATTAAATATTTTTAAAAATGATTCATCATCTAAACTCGCCTGGTTTTTGATAATAAGCACCATACCAGCCGCAATTATTGGATATACTTTTAGTTCTTATTTTGAAATACTTTTTAGTAAACCTTTAATAGCTTCCCTTATGTTAACTATTACAGGAGCCTTACTTTGGTTCGGTAATAAAAAATTTTCAGGAGGCAATAAAAAAATTTCCGAAATTACCCATAAAGATGCTATTATTATAGGGGTAGCTCAAGCCCTTGCTATTTTTCCGGGGATATCGAGGTCAGGTTTAACCGTTATTGCCGGATTGTCAAGAAATTTAGATCGAGAATTTGCGGCTAAATATTCTTTTATTCTGTCTGTACCGATCATTTTAGGTGCTTCAATCTTTAAAATGGGGGAATTGTCTTCTTTAAATATAGATTTATATATTTTGCTATTATCCGGATTAGCGGCGACTATATCCAGCTATGGGGCTATGAAAATATTTATAGGATTATTAAAAAATCATAAAATATACTTTTTTTCCTATTACCTTTGGATTATATCTAGTTTAACAATTTGGATATCTTTATCGAGAGGACTTTAATAAATTGAAAATAAAGAAAAAAAACACTAAAAATGAAACCATAAGTATAATAATTATTGCCTTTTCTTTGTTATATATTTTCGCTTTCATCTTCACTGACAAAATGGGAATTGTAGGAAAAATAATTTTTCAAACAGCAACTCGTAATATAGGCCTTGGTGCCTATATCTTCCCAGCCTTGTTATTATTCTTGGGAATCGTAATTCTTTTTAATTACAAACCACCCAATCCTTATCATAAGCTCTTCGGTATCAGTTTTTTATTTATTATATTTCTTGTATTTATCCACATTAGATTACTTTTACTCGACAATTCATATTCATTAGCAATGAAAGGGGCTGGCGGAGGCTTACTGGGTTATTATTTTGCTAATTCATTATACTTTTACTTTGGGGTAAAGGGGGCATATCTTGTTTTAATATCTCTTAGCTTAATATCTGCCTTATTTATAACTGAAGTTTCCTATTTTTATATATTTAGAAACTGGGGAAATAAAATAAAGATAATATTGAATAGTATTTACAATATTTTTAAAAATATAGGTTCAAAAATACCTAAAAGATCAAGGCGTAAAGAAGAACCTGATTATAATGAATACGAAACAGATGAAATACCTAAAAAGATATTTAAAATAAAAAGAACAAAGAAAAAAGAAAAAAAATTAGAAGAAGAAACAATTATCAATGGAGATTATAAGGAATCTAAACAGGAACTTAAGATAGAAAAGTATCAAGTTCCACCTTTATCTTTATTATCTGATTCGTACGTTGAAGATAAAACAGATACCAAATTAAATATTGAAGAAAATGTAAAAACACTCGAAAGAACCTTCACTAATTTTGGAATAGATGCAAAAGTCGTTGGGGTTATCCATGGACCCACTGTTACCCGATATGAAATTCATCCTGCACCGGGGGTTAAAATATCTAAAATAACCAATTTAAGCAATGATATTGCTTTGTCTTTTGCAGTAGCCTCAGTCAGGATAGAAGCACCAATACCTGGTAAAAATGCTGTAGGAATCGAAGTTCCTAACCGTAAAAGAATAAATGTGTATCTAAGAGAAATATTGCAAAGTAGTGAATTTAAAAATGGAAAATATAAATTACCCATAGCTTTAGGAATAGATATTGGAGGTAATCCTATAATCGCAGATTTAACTGAACTTCCCCATCTATTAATTGCCGGAGCGACGGGTTCGGGTAAGAGTGTGTGTATCAATAATATAATATTAAGTATTCTTTATAAGCTAAGTCCGGAAAAAGTAAAATTACTGATGATTGACCCAAAAAGAGTAGAGTTAAACGTTTACAATGGCATTCCGCATTTGTTAATACCCATTATAACCGATGCAAGTCAAGCCATCAAAGTACTAAATTGGTCGATATCTGAAATGGAAAAAAGATTTAAAATGTTTGCGGAAGCAGGAGTCAGAAATTTAGACGGGTATAATGAATATGTTAGAAATATTAATAATGGTACTGAAACTTTACCCTACATTATAATAGTAATAGACGAATTAGCTGATCTAATGCTATCTTCTCCGGTAAAAGCAGAGGAATCATTATGTAGATTAGCCCAGATGACCAGGGCAACCGGTATTCATTTAATAATAGCTACTCAACGTCCTTCTGTAGATATTATTACCGGTTCG
>DAOUWX010000164.1 GCA_030666935.1 Atribacterota bacterium
ACCATAAAAAGCCGATTAAAAATCTCTACTATAGCAAATGTTGCTATAGCAAAATAATGACCTTTAAGTTTAAAACAAGGATAACTAATAAGAACTGCCACGATACTTGCAGTGATTGCACCTATTAATATTCCAGGCCAGGGAGCAATTCCGTATTTTACTACTGCCATCCCGGCACCGTAGGCACCAATTCCAAAAAAAACTGAGTGCCCAAAAGATACCTGTCCAGCATAGCCTCCAATTATATTCCAGGATTGAGACATGCTGGCAAACAACAAGATGAGGATAAGGACATGCTGAAGAAAAGAATTGTTTGCTACAAAGGGAATCAAAGGAATAACAATTAATACCATAATAAATAAATACCAGTAAATATCTTGTTTTTTAAATTTTGTTGTATTCATAATTTTACCACCCAAATAGCCCTTTAGGCCTAAACATTACCACTGCTATATAAAGCCCAAAGACAACTACATATTTAAAGACCGGTGCAACATAAAAACCTCCAAAAGCTTCAACCAATCCTATAAATAAGGCAGCCAGTAAAGCACCGGGTATACTGCCAAAACCTCCCATAGCCACCGCAATAAAAGCGATTAGACTAAAAAGTCCCCCCACTTCGGGATGAACAGCAAGATATGATGGCATCAATCCTCCGGCAATACCCACACAGGCACCCCCCAAACCAAAGACAAAAGCAAATATCCAATCAGTTTTAATTCCCATCAACTCTGCAGCTTCCTTATCCATAGCAGTGGCCTGAATTGCCCAACCTAAGCGTGTCCGCTTAATAATATAATAAATAATAAAAACTACTGCCAAGGCAAATAACCCGGTAACTAACTGAGGTAAAGGAAATATAACTTTACCTAATATAATTTTTTTTCCATCCAATAAAGTCCCGGTTAATAAACGAAAGTTTGGAGAAAAACGGTTGAGACAAATATTTTTTAATATCATAGATAATCCAAAAGTTGCTAATAGTGCTGATAAAACTGGCCCACTAAGACACTGTCGGATAATCAGTCGATAAGTTATCGCTCCTAAAAGAAAACAGAAAGCTCCGGAAGCAATCCAGGAGACAATCGGGTCTACTTTTATAAGGAATCCCAGCCAATAACTAACATACATTGCTACCATAAGAAACTCACCATGGGCAAAATTAATTACATCCATAACCCCCCAGATCAAGCTCAATCCCGAAGCTACTAAGGCGTAAACCATCCCCGTGAATAGCCCATCCATGGCTACTTGAAAGAACATAGTCATTGATAAAACCTCCTCAATGCAAAACTCGTTTAAATATTCAGCGAAAAGTAGGTAGTAAGGACGAAATTATTCATCCTTACTACCTTAACTTAATCATCAAAAAGTTTAACTCATATTCAGTATTAAATTATTTACTTTACCTATTATCCCAGGGGACCATGGGGTAAATAATCTCATGAGTAGCTAATTCAGGTGGAAATACGCGCACATACGCACCATTCTGTAATTGGGTTTTCATACTCATAGCTTTAACATTTTGACCACCTGCAATAAATGCTACTTTTCCACCCATAGATAAAGGTGATTCCCATTCGTTAGCATAAAGGGTTTCTCGAACTGTTTCGATATCCAAGGTTCCGGCTTTTTCAATAGCCTGGGCTAAAATAAACAAGGCTACTGCTTCCTGAATACTATCACTATCAAAAGGTACACTTGGATCAGTCTTCGCTTTATATATTTCCTCTACTGCTGCAACGGCAGGCATTAATTCAGCAAATTCCGGCGAATAACCTGTACCACCCATAAAGTAGTTAGCATCATCGCCCAACTGCTGAGTAATCATCGGATCCTGATAGCCAGAACAATAGTTAAGAGCAATTTTTGGTAACCAGTTCATCTGTTTCATAGTTCTCACCCAAAGAGCATAGTCTCCTCCAAGACAGGCACCAAACACTGCATCCGGGTTTTTAGCTTTTAAAGTCTGAACTTCACTATTAAGATTAGTTGCTCCTGGATTAAATGCTACATTAGTAATAATCTCAAATCCAGCAGCTTCTGCAGCCATCTTACCCTCATCAGCAGCATGTTTTCCAAATTCGCTATTTTCATAAATAAGCCCGATAGTTTTTATACCAGCATTTTTAGCTTCATTCAACCAGGTGAGTGTTTCAACAAACCCAATAGACTCAGTCTTGTCAGTTGGAGCAAAACGGAAGAAATATTTGAAATCACGTTCGGTTAAAGCGGCAGAGCTTGAAGCACCACACATAAAGAGTTTCTTTTGTATCTCAGCAACAAAACTCGCCGGTTTAGTTACCGAACTATTATAACTTCCAATTATGGCATACACTTTTTCTTGGTTAAAGAGCCTCTCAGTTTCAGTTTTACCTACATCCGGTTTTCCTTGATGGTCGGTATGGACCAGAACAATTTTATAACCATCAAGAATACCACTCTGGTTAGCTAAAGGAACATCGCACTCAGGATGAATATTGTTAATTATTTCAGCCGCAGTCTCCACAGCTGCCTTGCAACGAGCACCGGCAAGAGCACAAGGACCGGTTAAGGGAAATACAGTACCAATTTTGATTATCTTTTCCTCAGCAGCAACCATTCCACCAAAGAACCCTACTAACAAAAATACTACTAACACCGAAATAAAAAAATTTCTTTTAAAATTCATGGTCTTTTTCTCCTTAATATTTTTTTAATTTATGGAATTTTCGAAACAATTATCTTTCTTTTTTTCTTAACCTTTCACCTCCCTTTCTTTTATTCTTGAGTTCCACTTCTATCTTGGTGTTTGTTTAATATGTGAATCTTTTCACATACATTTATATATTACAATACTTTCTCATATAAAATCAACTTTTTAAGAGAATAAATCAAATCAATTTAAAACCTTCTTCAACAACTTTCATATTAGGTTTTATTCATTATCTTCTATACAAAAAGAATTTTATTTTTTACTGTAAATCTTTAAGTACAATTTAATTCTACATTCTATTTATCGCTTACTAAAAGTTCCATATATTTTCCGATTTCGTCGATATTCTCTAACTCTTGTGTGGCTTTTATAATATCCTCCATTCTGGAGGGAGACATTTTTTTCTCGGAGTTAGCTTTAAATTTAGAGATGAGTTCTTCTTCGCTTAAAGGTCGTTCGGGTTGACCTTTGGCAAAATCTTCCTGTTTTTTAAATTCCCCTTTGGAGGTTTTAATGGTCACAATAGCTCGTTTTGCTTTGGGGAAAAGGGCATCGATTTCAGGATTAGCTACTACCTTAATCTTGTCGAGCAATGACCAGACAAAGGGATCTCGTAAGGCCTCTTCTTCAAAATCAGAAGGAAGTACATTACCTTTGGCTACCACAACTGCTATACAATAAGGGAGAGAATGATCAGCAGTCTCTTTGGTAGTTGGTTTATATTTACTGGGGTCAGAGAGAATGTCTGCTCCCCGAGTCGTAGTCTCTACTAAAATTTCTGTTACTCCTTTTGGGTCAATGCTATTTTCCTGCATAACTTCTAAAGCAGCAGTAATAGGCTGATGAGTTAAAGCTTCGGTAGGAAAAGCTTTATAACCACATTGATTAATCAGAAATTTATCTCCCAATCCTTTGGTTAAAATATCTCTATCCCATTTTACTTTCTCCAACACTTCAAACAATCCCTCTTTACCTTCAAATACTTCTACCGGACCGGTATAACCTTTGCTGGCTAACAAGGCAGCCCGTACACCTGCCTCCACAGCGAAAGGATCTGCGGCATTTTTCATATTGGTGAGATGACCGGCGACTACTCCCCCTAAAGTGAAATGAGAAGAGCCGCCAATTCCTATGGCTGCAACTATCTCTTTCTCATTTAAACCCAACATTCTTCCAGCTGCGACCGGACTTACCAATTGAGTTAGGGTTGCATGATGCCAGCCAATTTCCCGAACTCCAGGGAAAGCAGCCAGACATAAACGCATCTCTAATTCATAGGCAATTATTATTCCTACTAGCACCTCTTTCCCATTTTTTTTCATAAATTCTCCGGTATTAAGCACAGCGGGAATAATATCTGAAGGATGAGAGGGATCCTGTTCCCAGTAGATATCATTATAGTCGAGAGCCCTAACAAGGAGGGAATTTATTAAAGTAGCCTGGGGCAAATTTGCCTTTGTTCCCCACCCGATAATAGTAGCCTGTTCTTTTCCTCCTAAATCTTGAATATAATTATAAGCTGCTTGAGTATCTTTGTTATCGAGAGCAGAAAAGGCACACCCTACACTATCTAAAAGAAATCGTTTGGCTTCTTCTAAAGCTGCAGAAGGAATATTTTCATAATTTAATCCCAGGGCAAATTTAGCCCATCTTTGACTTATGGTCTCCATTTTTCACCTTCCTTTTAGTTTGGTTAGTTGGTTACCTAGTTACCTGTTTTGCCAGTTAACCGGTCTTCCAGTCATTTCAGTCGTTAGTGAATAGATTATTTTATAGTTATTGGATAAAATAACTTATTTTTAGTTTTTGATTTGATTTTTATCTTAGTTTTAAATTTTAAATTATGCTTTTGCGTTTTTTGTTTTTAATTTTTCGCTAGATAAACTAATTAACCAATTAACCATGTAATCAGTTAACTATGTAATTACTTATTACTGATCACTTTCTTTGTTACTTCCCTTGCTACATCTAAAGTAGATGCTGTTCCGCCTAAATCGTAAGTTCTTACTTTACCCTCTTCTATAACCCGTGCAATGGCATTCTCTAATCTTTGAGCCAATTCTTTTTCTTCTAAATAATCCAACATTAATTTAACCGTTAAAAGCATCGCCATGGGATTTACTTTG
>DAOUWX010000143.1 GCA_030666935.1 Atribacterota bacterium
ATATTTTTAAAACTTAGTTATTATATAATTTTCTTTTTATTGCTCAGTCAAAATTATCTTTCTTCTTTTGATTTTTTTACTATTTCAGCAGTTAATGTGCCTGCGGGGCAGACAGATAAACATAGTCCACAGCTGCGGCATAAATCCTGATCTACTTTCATTACAGGAAAATCTAAAGTACGGGCATCATACGGACAAGCTACAACACAACCCTGACAGTTAATACAGCCACATTGTAAACAGCGTTGAACCTCTTTCCTGGCCGTATCTTCTTCTAAGCCCATTTCCACTTCGTCAAAACTAAGAATCCTTTCTTTAAGAGATAATAATTTTGTTTCTTCCCGTGATATATAATCATTATCTATTGCTCCAAAGTGCTTACATTTTACTTCTTCTTTCTCTGGTAATTTTTCTTTCCCCTGTAAGTATATATTTATCTCCTCTGCCACTTTCTTACCATCGGCAATAGATTGAATAACCGTCCCTGGCCTCTTAACACAATCACCTATAGTATAAACACCTTCAATTTTAGTTTCACCTGTTTCTTTATTCTTTATCTCTGGCAAAAATTCAGTATCTATCTCTTGGCCGGCAGCAACTATAACTACGTCTACCTTTAAAGCTTTGGAGGGTTCCCCGGTGGGTATAGGTCTTCTTCTGCCTGAACTATCTAATTTACCTAATTTTGTAGGTTTATAGTATAATTTTTCCACATTTTCTTTTCCGGTAATTTTGTCGGGAGCGGCTAAAAATATAAACTTAATTCCTTCTTCTTCAGCGTAATTAATTTCCTCTATAAAAGCAGGCATATCTTCTTTTTCCCGGCGGTAAACTACCGTAACTTTCTTAGCTCCTGATCTCAAGGCAGATCTTGCAGAATCAATTGCCGCATTCCCGCCTCCAATAACTGCTATCTTTTTGCCATTAAAATCAAACTTGTGTCCCAAATTAATATCTCTAAGAAAACTTATTCCGGATAATACTCCTGCAAGATTTTCTCCGGTAATATTTAATACTGAATCTCTATGTGCACCGGTAGCGATTAAAATACTATCAAAACCCTGCTTTTTTAATTTTTCCCAGGAAATATCCTTACCTACTCTTATGCCTGTTTTAATTTCCACTCCCAGATTTTCAATTCTATTAATTTCTTTTTTTAAAATTTCTTTGGGTAGTCTGTAATCAGGAATCCCCACAGCCATCATCCCACCAGCCACAGGAAGTGCCTCAAATATTTTAACCTTATATCCTGATTGTGCTAAATAAAAGGCAGAGGTCAATCCTGCAGGTCCGGAACCAATAATAGCAATTTTTTTACCATTGTCAGGTTGTATGGGCGGTAAAGGAAGCTCATAATCACAATTTTCTAAAACTTGATCGGCAGCAAACCTTTTTAATAATCTAATTTGTAAGGGATCATCAATCGTAGAACGTCGACATTGTTCTTCGCAAGGATGGTCGCATACTCTCCCGCAAATCGCGGGGAAGGGATTGGTTAAACTAATAGTTTTGTAAGCGCCTGCATAATCGCCCTTTCTAATCTTATCTAAATATAGCGGGACATTTACTCCCGCCGGACAGGCAATCTGACAGGGTGCATAATCAGGTTCGTAATTAAATTCCAATTTGCCAAATCTTTCTTTCTTGGGGAAATTGGGCAAAGCTGCCCCCTTTACAGCAGAAATTGAATTATAGCCTAATCCTGCCAACAATACAGAGGTGCTATTACATAGTTTAGTAAATTCTTCAATACCTCTAAGGATTGCAATAGAACATACCCCAACGGTACCGGCACCTATCATTAAATATTCAATAGCATCTTCTGCGCAAGTTACTCCACCAATTCCCATTAAATTATTACAACCATTACGGGCAATCTCCGAAACAATCCTCAGGGCAATCGGTCTAATGGCTCCACCGGACAACCACCCATAACCATCAGCACTAAACATCTCCGGTCTTGCTTCTTTAATATTAATCTTTAAGGTAGGACCAATAGAATCAATGGCTGATATAGCATCAGCTCCGGCTTCCAAACATTTTTTAGCAGTACCTACCGGATCTGGCCAATTCCCACTCATCTTACAAATTAGCGGAATAGATACTCTATTTTTTGCAGCTTCAAGCATTGGCAGTAGAGTATCTTCTGTATAAGATACCAACTCGATAAAATCTGCCCCTGCTTTTTCACAATCTTCAACCAAGGCTTCGGCTTCTGGTAAAGTATGGCCCACACTGGCAATAACTACAGCTCCGGCTTCTTTGGCCATAGGAATCTCTCTTTTAAACCAGAGATCTGCTTCGCTATCCGCCCACTTTTCACAGTTAATCAAGGAATCTTTATTTATCTTGCTTATGTGTGCAACAGAATTCACAGCTGCTTTTAATCTTATTGTTTTAGTGACTACTGCTCCTGCCCCTGCTCGATGAGCTTTAATTAATCCTTCTGCGGCATAAGAAAGAGGACCGGAAGACAAAATAAAGGGACTTTGTAATTTTACTCCACATAATTCTGTAGAGATATCTGTCTTATTTAAATTTTTATTTTTCTCCAATTGTTGCACCCCCATAAATTATCACCTGTAATTGATTACATATTTATTAATTGAAATATAGGTCTTTTAATTTGGATATTTTTATAATTTAATTTAATTTCCAAAATTTTTCCGCAGCAACTCTAATTTCCGCTTTAGTCTTTTCTTCATCAATAGTTAACAGCTCTCCGTTCTTTAAAACAAATTTGCCGTCTATCATTACATCGGTAATATCGTTTGGATTACGAAATAAAATAAGCTGGTCATAAATATTTTTTGAATTAATGGGTGTGGGAGCATCTATATTAATAGCAATTAAATCTGCTAAACAGCCAACTTCAATACGACCTATATCATCTCTACTCAAAGCTTTTGCTCCTCCATTAGTTGCCATTTTATATACGTCTTTAGCGGGCATAATCATAGGATTTTTATGATAAGCCTTATGGATTAAAAAAGCTCCGCGCATAACTTCAAAAAAATTATTGATATAACCGTCTGTTCCCAAACCTGTTTTGATACCTTTTGCTAAAAGAGCAGGAATAGGTGCTATTCCTCCCCCCACCTCACAATTAGATAAAGGCATATGAACTAATCTTACCCCTTTTTTGTCTAAAATATTTATTTCATCAGATTCTAATTGCACGCCCTGGGAAGCAAGCACGTTCGGTCCTAAAAAATTTAATTCATTATAAACTTCCACTGGACGTTTACCATATTTCTCTAAAGACCAATTTGGCTCATAAACGCTTTCTGATAAATGCATATGGATATCACATCCTAATTCATCAGCTATTTTTTTAGCTTGAATTAAATGTTCCTTATCTGCGGTAAAAAGAGTATGTACTGACATCATTCCTTGGACTAAATTACCCGACTTATTATTTTTTCTAATAAAATCGGCATTTTCTTTCAGGCCTAATTCTCCATTTTCTTTATTTATTCTCTGGCATGCTTCAAAAGAAATAATTCCCCTTATACCTGCTTTGTGAATTATCTTAGCCTCGATATCTAATGCACCGGGTATCGTATTAGGTCCTTCTAAAACATCCATAAAAGTAGTAATTCCGCTTTTAATCATTTCCACACAAGCCCATCCGGTAGTTATCTCTACTAATCGATGGTCAAGGCGATTTTCTACACAGGGCCACCAGAAATCTTCTAAAAAACTTGAAAAATCATCAACAAACGTTTCTACACTGATACCATGTGATAAAACACCATACATATGCATATGTCCGTTGATAAAACCCGGTGCTACAATTTTATTTTTAAAATTAATTATTTCATCATCGTGTTTTATCTTAATATTTTCATTGGGAGCAACTTCGACTATTCTGTTATTTTCTATCCTTACTCCCCAATTTGACTTTAAACCATCTTCTAACAGCAAATAATCACTCTTAATTACTGTATCTGCCATGATATTTACCCCTGTACCTTTAATTTAACTTACTCCGTCATTTAAATCAATCCTTAATAATTTCCTTAATGCCAGGCATTTTTTAAAACTTTATAAACATTCTAAAAGCATTTTCTGGTCATTTTTTCCGTATACAAAAGTATTTCCCGTAAAACTATTATAGAAATTTACTTTAGTAACATTATGACAAAACTCGGTCATATTAAAAATATTTCCTCCGGCTTCTTCTAACAGCTTACCAAAAGGAATACCGTATTGTTTTGTAGTCTTTGGCGATAAAGTAATATTCTCGAGAATTCTTACAATATCCTCATCTTTACAATTCACTACAAAACCGGCAGTACCTCCATAATAAATATAGGTGTTTGCTCTTATCATTGCTGTATATTCGTCTTTAGAAATTGGCGGAAGAGGAGCTTTGCCCCAGGCAGAAATTACATTATTTACGTCAAAACCCAATTCATGTAAACGCCACATTGAAGTCTCTAAAGTTCGTGCAATAACATTAACCAGACCAACTAAACTTCCCGTAGGTGCTACTAAAACAAAAACACCTTTTGGTTCAATTTTGCATTTTTTAGCAATATAAGCAGTGAGTTCCTCGCTGGGCAATACCTTATCCTGGAGAACCACTACCACTTTTTCACTTTTATCCTGATAAGAAAACGATTTAGCAAATCGATCTTTCTTTATAATTGCTCTAACCGGTCCGGAGATTAGAGGGACTATCCCCGCATCATTCTTAAATTCAGGAAGTGCCCAGCCAGAAAGCTGACAACTCAAACAAGCAATGACCGGTTTATCCGCATAAATATTTACCTGGGGTAATTCTAATTCTCCCAAGTGATAAATACTATAACTCAACCCTCCTAATCCACCCATGGTTATTTCAGTTAAATATTGAGCTGCTTTCCAACCACCGGGATAGTTTATCCCCATATCAATAACTGTTGAACCATTTTTAAGCAACATAACCCCTACATTTAAAACTTCCTTATTCTCAATAATTTTCTTTACTATCTTCATTGCTTCTTTATTTACGCTGAGCATTTAATTATCTCCTTTCATCCGATTAAATACTTTTTAAATTAAATGTAGACACTATTCGAAATGATTCAAATAAAATTATAAATTAATATTTTTACTATTTGTTTGTAATTTTTAGTCTTAGAATAATGTTCCGATTATTACGTCTTTAGAGGTGTAGTATTTACATGAATAGATTAGTGACTGTTTCAGTTTGCGGAAATTGCCTTTTATTTCCCGTTTTTTTTAATAAATCTCTGAGGTGTATAATTTGAAACATCATATGATGTACTGCCTTTTGAATAGACTTCTTGTACCATTTGACCAATGGCTGAAGAAATACAAACAGC
>DAOUWX010000324.1 GCA_030666935.1 Atribacterota bacterium
ACATTTTGAGCTATGGTTTTACGTTTTGCGCTTTTCGTTTTATTACTATTCACCATTCACTAACTAGGGCTTATGAAAAAAGGAAATTCCTATTATAATAATTTATTGATATTATACTTCTTGTTTTCTGTTCTCAATAAATAAAGCGGAAATAAAGGAGGTTATAGGAACTGTTAATATTAATCCGATACTTCCTGATAACCCCTGAATAATTTCAGTGCTAACTGTATTAAGATTTATGGCTCTAAAATAAGGCATGTTATATGCCATTAAAAGTATCATTATGCTTAAAGAACAACCGGCAAAGGCGAGTATTAAAGTGTTGGCCATTGTCCCCATTATGTCTTTTCCCACATTCATTCCTGATTTAAAGAGTTCTGCCTTACTTAATCCGGGAACCTTCGTATGTATCTCAAAAACGACAGAAGCAATAGACATACCTACATCCATCACTGCTCCAAGAGAGGATATAATAATACCTGCAAACATTATCCCTTTTATATTGATAGGAAAACTACTAACTATATAAATAAGTTGTTCGCTTGCTTCTCCGGTAATACCGGTAAGATGGGCTAATCTCCCTGAAATTAAAGAAATAATTCCGGCAATTACTACTCCCGCTGATGTCCCAATTATAGCTGCTAAACTCTTTTTATTAAATCCTCCAATTAACATCAAAGATAAAAATATTACAATAAAGGCGGTAATAACAGCTAATAAGATCGGACTATAACCTTTAAACATTAATGGTAACATAAAAAAAGCTATTAATAGTCCGGTAATAACCAGGGAAATTAAAGCCATTAAACCCTTTATTCTCCCTACCCCAATTAATACAAAAATAAATAGAAAAATAAGTATATATAGAACTTTATCCCGGGAATATGTATCGACTCCAAATGAAGAGGGTTGACCTTCCCTTTCTTTTACAGCCAAAACAATTTCTATACCATTCTCTGCCACAACATCATAAACCAAATCACCGTGTAATCGAGAATTGGTTAATATCAATTTCTGACCTTTAAATTCCCCGGATAATATTTCAATTTTTAATTCCTGAGTGCCTATATAAACACCCGGAATGTATCCTTCTTCGGTTAAATCACTATCGATTACTTCTAAGACTTTTGCCCTTACATAAGTAATATCTTGGTTGTCCACAGAACTATTTCTATTATAAATAATAAAATAATAAAATAATGATAAAATAATAAAAAATATAAATATCCATAAGAAGATATTAATTTGTTTTTTTCCCATAATTACCAACTCTTGGTATCTATTTTATTTAAATCTTTGTAATGCTGAAAGAACTTATAAAATAGTAACAAAAAAGAGGATGGTATATTAATAACACCATCCTCTTTTCACTTTTTAATTTATTAATCGGTAGGGATAAGTATCTCCTGGCCAGGTCTGATAAGTCTTGAATTAGCTATCTCATTACAAGCAAGAATTTTTTCTACAGTTGTTCCAAATTTTTGGGCAATCTTCCATAATGAATCACCGACTTCTACCACATAAAGCTTGCCTACTTTCTCTTCAGATAACCAATTTTGTTTCTTGGGAGAAATAACTCCGGCTTTTTCTACTGCTTCCATCATGGCATCCCTTATAGGAACAAAGGTATTCAATCCATCTTTAGAATTCTTAAAGTCGTATTTATCTCCACCGGTAAACATAAAGTCATTGGTTACCACGGTGTAATAGTTATCCATCTCAACAGGGGTACCATCTTCTAAAACCATACTGGTAATTCTGTTGCCTGCCTCTGCACCTGGGTTATAAGTTACTCTTACTCCGGAAATTTGAACCCAGCCAATGTCGTCATTCATTATCCCGTGTTCAATATTTGCTTTTATATCTGCACCGGATAATTTCATAGTATATAAAGTATTATCAAAAGGCATGACTTCATATAGTTTACCTGCAGTAATTTCTCCTGCCGGGACATCAGTTCTAAGTCCACCGCCATTGGTCATAGCAATCTGCACTCCAGCCGCATCTTTCATTATTTCACAGGTCCATTCACCCAATAAAGATGGTCCGGCATATCTGTCATGACCTAAATCAACAGTGGTTTTCCCTAATACTTTTCCTAAAACAGGGTTTAATTCGTCCTCATATTTTCCATAGACTGCTAACATATTAGCATCATCTTTAAGAGTATCTGCTCTCGCATAAAGATTATCTATGAAAGGTTCTGCGCTTACAAGTTTGTTATTCTCATCAAAAATAAAAGTCAATTTAGCAAATGAACGACCATATTTATAAGCTTGCACCAATGGTTTACCATTGACCAGGCCACTAACTCTTTGGTGGGTATGCGCAGATATTACTGCATCTACTCCATCTACCGCACACAAGTCAGATGCTTCACCGGTAATGTTCCCTTCTTTGTCCTGGAATGAACCAAGATGAGTTAAAGCGACAATAATATCAGCTCCTGCATCCTTCACCTTGGGCACCCACTCAGTAATTACTTCTATAGGGTCTCTGAATTCATAATTTTCTACATTTGCTTTAAGGGTTTTGTA
>DAOUWX010000302.1 GCA_030666935.1 Atribacterota bacterium
GGGGACCAAGATTGACCCCAAAAAAGATATTGTTGAAGTAAATGGGAAATTAGTAAAGTATAAAGAAATAAAACAGTATTCTTATATATTATTAAATAAGCCTAAAAGATATTTAACTTCTCTATCCGATCCCTTTGGCAGACCGGTTGTTTTAGATTTATTGAAAGGGGTAAAAGAAAGAATATACCCGGTTGGCCGTTTAGATTTTAATTCGGAAGGACTATTAATTCTTACTAATGACGGTGAATTAGCATATGCTTTAACTCATCCTGCAAAAGAAGTAGAAAAGGTTTACATTGCTAAAGTTAAAGGAGTTCCCTCTTCCGAAAAATTAAAAAATTTATCAAAAGGGGTTGTCTTAGAAAATAATTATAAAATATTACCATGCAATATTTATTTATTAAAAATTACCAAGGGAAATGCCATATTAAAAATAAAAATAAGAGAAGGAAAGAAAAGGCAGATTAGGAAAATGGGCGAATATATCGGACATTTTGTTCTAGAGCTGAGAAGAACTCGGTTAGGCCCAATTTCTTTAAAGGGTGTAAAACCGGGAGAATACAGGTATTTAAATAAAGAAGAAATTAAAAGTCTGAAAAAAATTGTTTAGCAGTATATCGTATATCGCATTGCGTATTAGTTAACCAGTTACCCGGTTTACCGGTTATATGGAATAAGCAATATGTCCCTACTTACTGAAAACCGTAAACTGAAAGCATGTATTTAATACTAACGACTATTCACTATTCACTAACGACTAATTTAATTGGTAAATTGGTCAATCGGTAAATTGGTCAATTGGTGAATTAATATATTGGAGAATTGATAATTTTATGAAAAATAATGGTTTAACAATTGCAATAGATGGACCGGCTGCTGTGGGTAAAAGCACTATGGGTAAATTGATTGCCCGGGAATTAGGCTTTATATATATTGACACAGGAGCGATTTACCGCGTAATAACCTGGAAGGTTCTAAAAAATAATATTAATATAAAAGATGAAAATATGATTTCCAATCTGGTTTCAAATACTTCTATAACTATAGAGAGAGCAAATTGCGAGAGTTTAAATGATTATTATCACATATTTGTTGACGGAGAAGATGTGACTGAGGAAATACGTAATCCAAGAATTGATCAAAATGTTTCTCAGATAGCCAGGCTGTCTAAAATTAGAAAACAATTAATTCATCTGCAGAGAAAATTAGCTGAAAAAGGGAATATTGTAATGGAAGGTAGGGATATAGGTTCGGTAATTTTACCACAGGCAGATATAAAATTCTTCTTTACTGCTTCTGAGAAGGAGAGAATTAAAAGAAGGTATAAAGAGTTAATAGATAAAGGTTATAGCATAGATTACGAAGTAGTTAAAAAGCAGATAATCCAGAGGGATAAAATTGACAGCAAGAGAAAATATGCCCCTTTAATAAGGGCAAAAGATGCTATTCTTATAGATTCTACAGGAAAAAGCATTGAGGAAGTTAAAGATAAAATATTAAAGATAATAAATAAATTTAGAGAATGTAGGGAAAAAATAAATTGAAAATAATATTATCTAAAAAAATGGGATTTTGTTTCGGAGTCAAAAAATCTGTAAACTTAGCTAAAAATGCCTTAAAAACAAAAAGAAATAACTTGTATATGTTGGGTTCAATAATAAATAATCCTCAAGTTATTGAATACTTTATAAAAAAGGGAGTAAGGATAGAAAATAATATAGATGAAATCCCGGAAGAAAGTACAGTTATAACCAGGGCGCACGGTATTTCCCCTACAATGTTTAAAAAGGCTTCCCAAAAAAAATTATCGGTAGTTGATACTACCTGTCCATATGTTAGAAAAGTACAAAAGATAGCAAGCTATTTATATGAAAAAGACTATTATATAGTTATCTATGGAGATAAAAAACATCCTGAAGTACTAAGTTTATTAGATACGATTCAAAAAAAAGCTTTAGTGATAAATACAATTCCCGATGCAGAGAAGATAACCAAAAAGAAAAAAATTGGTTTTATATCCCAAACCACTAAAAATATTTATGATTTTTATAAATTATCATCTACTCTATTAAACAAAGCTGAAGAATTAAGAATATTTAATACAATATGTAAATCTACTATGGAAAGACAAAAGAGCGTACTTGAGTTAGCAAAAGAAGTAGATGTTTTGTTGGTGATTGGAGGAAAGGAAAGCGCTAATACAACCCGATTAGCAGAAATAAGTAAGAATCAGGGAGTAAAGACTTATCATATTGAAACTAAAAACCAACTAAAATTCAGATGGTTTCACCCTGAAGGTAAAGTTGGAATTACCAGTGGTGCCTCTACTCCTGATTGGGTAACTAATGAAATCATTGATAAACTTAAAGAATGGTATGGTTAGTTAGACACTTTTCTTTACCTTGCCAGCTTTCAAACATTTGGTGCAGACATTAATTCTTTTTACGGTATTATCAATATGTGCTTTTATTTTTTGAATATTGGGATGCCACATTCTTTTAGTAACTTTATGAGAATGGCTTATTTTATTTCCAAATTGTGGACCTTTACCACAAATGTCACATTTTGGCATTTTATATCTCCTCCTGCCAGTTGTAAAAAATATTTAACAGTAGATATTTTATCATATTATATGAGGTCTTGGCAAGTAAATATTTAAAGTTTATAATAAAAAACTAGCGGATAGCGTTTAGCGTGGAGCGTACAGCGTATAGCGTAGAGTTAGGAAAGAAGAAAACAGAATAAGATAGTATATAATGAAAAACGCAAAGCGCAAAACGTAAAGCCAAAGCTTAA
>DAOUWX010000035.1 GCA_030666935.1 Atribacterota bacterium
TCATAACGTGAACCCAGAAGTTCACATAAATTCATATTCATTCCTTTCCTGCAATTAGAACACTTCAAACAAGGTATATATACATTTTCAACTACATGATCCCCTACTTTAATATTTTTTACTCTATCCCCAACTTCCATAACTATTCCTGCATTTTCATGCCCCCAAGCATTTGGAAATGGCTGATGGCTCCTAAATCCCTGCCATTGTTGATAATCATGGGTACAAATATTACAAGCTTTATTATTTATCAATATTTCATCTGATTCCTCTAATTGAGGAATTTCATGTTCATGTACTTCTACTCTTTTTTCGGCAGTAATAGCACCAAATTTCATATTGCCTTTCATTGTTAATTACTCCTTCCTCTTACTTTAAAAAATACTGTAATAAAAATTTTCCCTTATATCTAGTTTGTTAAATTAAAATCGAACATCCTTAAAGATATCTTTGTAAACTAGAGAGAATCTGAAAAAATTTGGCTCCTTTCGCTCTATCTGGTATTCTATTTTTCTGATTTACCCCTCCCAAGAATATTAGCCTTAAGAGGGTTAATTAATCTTTCTACACTATAACTCAGTAAGTTCTGAATCAGGGCCTGATAGGTATTCCGCCCCTTGGGGAGTAATATGCATTATATCTTCACTGCGAAAACACATATATATTGAAGAAACCCCTGATTCCAAGTGATATGGATATACTCCCTGTTCTACCGACAAAACCATACCAGGTTCAATTATCTGGGACTGATTATGGGTAATCATGGGATATTCTACAACATCTAACCCAATTCCATGACCGCTGGAATGAAGCAGAAAATCCCGATAACCGTAATTTTTAATTACATCTTCTGCAACTTTACTCACTTCTGAAATGGGAGTCCCGGGTATAGCTTTTTTTATTGCCTTTTGCACTGATAAGCGTGAAACTTTAGCCATTCTTCGTTGTTCATCTGTTGCCTTACCCAAAATTGCCACTCTTGACAAGTCACTTGCATAACCTTGATAATGCCCGCTTATGTCAAAAAGTATAAGATCTCCATCTTGGACTTTCCTTGAAGTTGCATAGGCATTAAAAGTCGCATATTTCTCTTTCCCGGAAACTATTGTCAGGTAAGAGATTTTGTCTATTCCTCCCTTTGCCATTTCAACATCTACAATCCGTGCTATTTCCTTCTCGCGAATCCCCGGTTTAATTTGAGAAAAGGCAGTTTTAATTGCACACTCCGTAATTTTACAGGCTTCTCTGATTCGCTCCACTTCAAACTTAGATTTTACCATACGGGTGACTTGTATAACGACGGAACCGTCAATAAAAGAAGCTTTTGGTAATACCCTCCGCAAATCATCCAAAAAAGATAAAGGCGCATTGAAACGCAATCCTTCTCCGGCTTCTATTCCAATAGTTGCTGAAGATGAAGCAATATCACAAATGGCGCTGTAACAGACTTTTAACATATTGTCTGCCATAATCTCATTTCTATAGCTTCTGTTACTACTTCCCCAACAATATATATTACGTACCCAGGAAACGATTTCGACATTATATTTCTCTAAAAGTCTAACTACTAAAACAGGTTCTCCTTTTTGAGGCACGAAACACACTACAGGACGAAATTTGCTAGAAAAATACCAAGATTGATATCCTGTGATATAAATGATGTTTTCCGGGCTGGTAAGCATAATGACATCACAGCCATGTTGCTCCATGGCCCTTTGAAACCTTTTAATACGAAATCTATATTCCTGTTGTGGAAATGTTGGAAAAATAGGATGAAAATCAGTTGAACTAAGCATGTCTTTTAATAACCTCCAAATAAAAATGCAATATTAAGAAATTGTTATGCATTATTCAAAATATTGTTATTCCATTTTTTTTGCTACTCTTCCTTCTCAATAGATCTTTCGGAGTAAACTGCTAATTGATGCATATCTTCCTTAATACTTTTATATACACTCCGGTATAGGCGATAATATTGCTGATAAACTTTATGATTTTTATAATTAGTCTTAACACAATAAGAAACTTTACTTCTAATAAATTTCCTAATGGATTTTAAATCACTTACCAATTCCACAGCTGCTGCCGCCATATATGCGGAACCAATCTCTGCTCCCAAAGGGGAACTGGGAATAAATTGGTCATATCCGATAACATCACTAACAATTTGGGGCCAAAGGTTACCTTTGGTCCCACCTCCGCAAGCGATAACCCTAGAAATCTGAAAACCATATTGCTTAAAAACTTCTAAATGATGTTGAAAACTATAAGCTGCCCCTTCCAATAGTGATCGGTAAACATGCTCTCTGGTATGGTAAACTGTTAACCCTAAAATAAGTCCCCGGGCTAACGGATCATTAATTGGAGTTCTCTCACCACTAAAATAAGGAAGAGCTATTAAACCACCGGAACCAGCAGAGATATTTTCAGCTTGTTTTGATAACAAATCATAAGCATTAATATTAATCCGTTCCTGCATTGCCTGTTCGATAATCCCGAAATTATTTCGATACCACTTGGTTAGCGCACCCGTTGCCACAGTACCACCTGCCACAATATAGGCATTATCAGTTACGGGATGAGGTACAATCCACAATTCTTTCATGGCCGGGCATTTGTCTGTATTAATTACGATGATGCCGGTTGTTCCATAAATTAAAGTAATTTCTCCTTTTTCGAAGGCACCGGTACTAAATACCTCAGCAAGTGCATCAGCAGTACCGGTAATCACCGGTGTACCTTTTGCTAAACCAGTTTCAGTAGCTACCTGAGTGGTAATAGTTCCTGCGATATCAATTGATTTTTTTAAAGGTGGAAACCATTCGTGTGGAACTTTAAACAAACTACACATTTCCTGATCCCAAGAATGTGTATTGTAATTATAAAAAGGGCCAAAGAAAGCCGCCTGAGTATGATCAAGAATATAATTCCCTGTTAGTTTATAAACTATATAATTTGTGGTAGTAAACACTTTTTTTGTTTGTTTAAATTTTTCTGGTTCGTTCTTTTTAAACCAAAGTATTTTTGGTCCTACTGTTTGAGTAGTTATCGGCTGTTTATTATTATTCAGTATGTGTTCTTCTCCTAATTCTTTAGTAATTTCCTTGATCTCCTTCATTGCTCTGGTATCAATTCCATATAGAATGGCATTTCTTAATGGACGATCATTTTTGTCAAGTGGTAAAAAACAGGGTGCAAGACCACTACATCCCACTCCAATAATATGTTCAGAAGAAAAATCAATCTGCTGTAATAGCTGTCGAACTATCTGTTTAAAACCACCCCACCAAATCTTCTCCACATCATGTTCATACCAATTAGATCGGGGCTGAAAATAATCATGTTCCATATATGTCTTTGCAACTGTTTTTAAATCCTCATTTAAAATTACCCCTTTAATTCCCTGGGTACCGATATCAACGCCTAAGACATAATTCATTTAAATCCTCCTAATATTGTCTTTTCTGCCTAAAATCAATAGTATAAATATATTGGTTAAGTAAAATATTGGTTAATTATTCTAAAAATAAATATTTAATTAAGTTTATTTAGTTTAAGAAATAATAATTCACTAATTAATCAAAATTTAAATCAAGGCTCTCCAAAGGATGTGCTAATAAACCAGATATGAATTGCAAAAAATTTGCTCCTTTTGATCCATCCAGTATTCTATGGTCCATAGTAAGGCTCAAAGGAAGAGATATATTCTCTGTTTTACCCATCCCAAGGATAGCAACCTGGGGAGGATTTATTAAGGGGGTAAAATATTCTATTCCTTGTAACCCTAAATTTGTTAAGGTAAATGTTCCTTCTTCAAAATCTTTAGGTTGCAACTTTCCTTCCAGGGTTTTTTCAGTAATATCTCTTCTTATTTTAGCTATTTCAAAAATATTTTTTTCTTCTAAATTCTTAAATACTGGGACCATTAGTCCCTTCTCTGCAGCTACTGCTAAATTAATATTTACCTCTTTGATAAATTTGTAATTTTCTCCTTCAAATACTGCATTAAATTCGGGGAATTTCTTAAGGGCAATAACCAAGGCTTTAATAATAAAATCAATTAAAGAAAGATGATGGTTTAACTGAGCATTATAATCTTTTTTTAAATTTAAAGTTGAAGAAACATCTATTTTTCGACAAAGAGTAAACTGGGGGATATTTTTATAACTATGAGTAAGTCTTTCGGCAATTATTTTTTGCACTCCGATTAATTTACCTACCTCTTTGATGGTAAAATTTGTCTTTTTGTCTATTTTAGAGAGGTATTCCTCTATATCTTTTTTGGTAATTGCTCCTGCGGGGCCAGAACCATTAATTAGAGATAAATCTACTCCTTTTTCTGAAGCTAATCTACGAGCAATAGGTGCTATTTTAAATTTTTCCTTTTTAGTATTACCGGAAATTATATCTTTCCTGGAAGAAAGCGATTTTTCTTCTCCTAAAGGAATATTATCTTTTTTTTGATTTCTCAAAAAAGATTTTATGTCTTTAGGAGAAATTTTTTCTCCTTCTTCAACCAAGATCGCTATAACTGTATTTACCGGTACTGTTTCTCCTTCTTTAATTAATATTTTATAAAAAATACCGGTGGCCGGAGAATTTATTTCCACTGCTGCCTTAAATGTTTCTATTTCGGCAACAAGTTCTCCTTTAATAACTTTATCTCCTTCTTTTTTATGCCATTTAAAAAGAGTAGCTTCTTCAACCTTGGATTCTGTTTTAGGAATCTGGATCTTCCACATATTTTTTCCTTTTTTTCCTTCTTTTAATTAGAAAACATGGCTAAAATTTCTTTTTTAATCTTTTCTTTAGTAGGGATAACTTCTTTTTCTAAGACACTGCTAAAAGGAATTGGGGTATTCAAAGAACCTATTCTCTTGGGAGGGAATTCCATATTCCAAAAAGCTTCTTGTATAACCACAGAAATTATTTCCCCTTGCACACCGCCATTTACCGGAGATTCGTCAATAACTAACAATCTCCCGGTTTTTTTGACGGAATTAATAATAGTATCTTTATCTAAAGGAACTAAGGTGCGAGGATCAATTACTTCTACACTTATTTTATTTTTTAAATCTTCGGCAACTTCTAAACTATGTTTAACCATCCAGGAAGTAGCCACTAAAGTAAGATCTTTTCCTTCCTTCTTAATTGATGCCTTACCGAGGGGAATAGTGTATTCTTCTTCCGGAACCTCTCCTTTTTGGGTATAAAGTTGTTTATGTTCAAAAAAAATAACTGGGTTATTATCTCGAATAGCACTTTTAAGAAGACCTTTAGCATCATAAGGATCGGAAGGAATAACTAATTTTAATCCAGGGATATTCATAAACATAGAATGAAGAGTTTGAGAGTGCTGTGCCCCTCCGCCAAACCATTCTGTTCCTTCGGGTGTTCGAATGACCATAGGGACAGATAATTTACCATTGGACAGGTAACTCATTTTAGCGGCTTGATTTACAATTTGGTCCATTCCAACCATAATAAAATCTACAAACATTATTTCTGCCACCGGTCTCATCCCTCGCAATGCAGCTCCTACTGCCGAACCAATAATAGCTGCCTCAGAAATAGGGGTATTTCTTACTCTATCTGGACCAAATTCATCTACCAAACCTCTATTTACACCAAATCCATATCTGGTCACATCTTCTCCAATAATAAAAACATTTTTATCTATACGCATTTCTTCTCTTAAAGCAGTTTTTAGAGCTTCGATATAAGTAATATTACTCATTATCTTCCTCCTGATACACATACTTGCCAACTGATTCAGCAAGTGGTTCTTCGCTTTCAACGGCAAATTTTACTGCTTCTTTTATCTCTTTTTGAATTTTTTCTTCTATTTTTTCTATTTCTAAAAGAGTTAATATTCCTTCTTCAAGAAGTTTCTTTTTATATTTTTTAATGGGGTCGTGAATCTTGTTCCACTCTTCTTCTTCTCCTCTTGGTCTGTAAATACCTAAATCCCCTGCTGAATGCCCTGCTAATCGATAAGCTACACACTCAATCAAAACAGGACCCTTCCCCTGACGAATTTTTTCTACTGCTTTTTTAACCGTTTTATATACTTTAATTACATCTATTCCATCAATGGTTTCTCCAGGAATTGTATAACTAATCGCCCGATCAGATATTTTTTTTATTTTTTGATGTTGTTCTCTTTTGGTGGCTTCAGCATATTGATTATTCTCGCAAAGAAAAATAATGGGTAAATTCCATAGAGAAGCCATGTTTAGTGCCTCATGAAAAAAGCCTATATTAGTTGCTCCATCCCCAAAAAAACTTAAGGTTACTCTATTATCTTTTTTTATTTTACTGGCTAAAGCTGAACCGGTAGCTACACAAATATTACCTCCTACAATTCCACTAGCCACCGGCATTCCTCTTTTTGCATCAACAAGATACATCCCTCCACTTCTTCCCTGATTGGTTCCTGTAACCTTTCCGTAAAATTCAGCCATAATTTTCTTGGAAGAAGTCCCCCGAGCCAAATAATGTCCGTGCCCCCGATGATTTGAAAAGACTATATCTTCTTTAGAAAGAGCTTCTATGGCTCCAACTTCCATCGCTTCTTGTCCTTGACAGGTTTGTAAATGTCCTTTTAATTTTCCGTCCCGATATATTTGTTTAACTACATCTTCAAATTCACGGATTTTAAACATACTTTTGAATATTTTAATCTTTTTTTGTTTATTCAAATCCATCTTTTTATCCTTTTATCTAAATATTTTTCGAATAATTTATAAATAATTCTAATTCTCTTGGGTATTTTTTTAATAATATCTATTACTTTAATAATTCATATCACTAATTCACAATATAGGCGTGATGCTAAATGGTAGGGTTACCCCATACCTCCATTTATATTTATAATTTGCCCGGTAATATAATCCCCAGCAGGAGAAACTAATAAAAGAACCATTCCAACAACATCTTCTGGTTCACCAAATCTATGTAAAGGAATCTGATTTAAATATTTTTCGGTGGTGGTAGTAATTTTCTTTTTCGACATATCACTTCTAATTATTCCTGGAGCAATTGCATTGACATTTATCCCGTAACAACCAACCTCCTTGGCTAAGGACATGGTAAAACCTATAATTCCTGCTTTAGAAGATCCGTAGTGAACAGATAAAGACGAACCCCTTTGTCCGGCTATAGAGGTAAAATTAACAATTTTACCCTTTTTTTGTCTCACCATGTAAAGCATCACCCCCTTACAAAGATTAAAAACACTGTCTAAATTAACATGTAGAGTTTTATTCCATTCATCTTTCGAAGTTTCTAAAATTGAAGATTCCCTTAGAATGCCAACTGTATTTATTAAAATATCAACCTTGCCGTATGTTTCTATCGTTTTATTTATCATTTCAGTAACTTGATAAAAATCACTTGTATCTATCTCTAAAAAAGATATTTTATCTTTATAGAAATTATCCTCACCTATTTCCTTCTTTATTTTATCTAATTTAATATCACCGACAATAACAAAGGCTCCATTTCTAATAAGACCCTTTATAATAGCAGCTCCAAGTCCACCTGCTCCCGTAACAATAGCTACCTCTCCTTGTAAATTAACATTAAAATTAATCATTTAAGCCTCCGTTTTTGAAATCTATCACTTACTTATTTTCCATTTCCTGGAATATAATTTCCGCTGTCCATTTAGCAGCTTTAGCCACCACAGTAGGACATTTATCTATATGTCCGCCAGATTTTTCGAATATCTCTTTCTCTTTTTTATCCCAAAAATTAAAAGAACGTCCAAAGATTTTTTTTTGCACATCTTTACATAGACAGCTTCCATATTCTTGAACAAATCTATCGTAAAGTTCTTTAGTTAAATAATTCGCTTTTTTATTCGGAATCCCTTTAAAAAATTCTTCACGTTGGCGTCCATAAAAATAACTTATTATCATTGCTCCTCCGGCAAGAGCTCCGCAGGTTCCTTCAGTTGTATTGGCAAATCCTCCCCCAAAAGCGAATGAAGTTGAAAAAAGTTCCTCACTTTTTATTTGAAAAACTTCTTGAAGGGCAGCTACGGTACACTGTGAACAGCAATGTTTTTCTTTTTCAAAATTAAAGGCTAATTGATAAACCTTCTCTAATAATATTTCTTTTTTTGGTAAATTATTTATATTAGACATACAATCCTTTGTTAAATTTTTATCTATTATTTTTTTTAAATATGTACTAAACTAATCTTAATTATTTATTATTTATTAGATACTCCGCTGCTTTTTTATTAGTAACAATTATATTTACATGACCGCCATGTAGTGCACCTAAAATAGCTTCCTGTTTATCTTCACCGCATGCCACACCTATCACAATGGGTATGTGCTTCAATGCTTTTAATCCTAAACCTATCATTTTATTATGTAAGGAAAATTTAATAATATTTCCCTGAATATCATAAAAGTTAGTACAGATATCTCCAGCTACTCCCTTATCAGTCAGTTTAGTAAATTCTTTAACAGAAAAATATCCTCGCTTTATCATTGTAGAACTTTGTTTGGGACTACCTATGCCCACCACTGCTATGTCGGCTGATTTGGCTTTATCAATAACTGCTTTGATACTTTTTTCTTTCTCAAATGCTTCTTTTATCTGAAGATTACTGACAAAGACGGGGGCATTTAATACGTAATATTTCCCCTTAAAGGCTTCGCTTATCCGCCTTGCTATCTCATTGGAATGGATATCTCTACCGGTAATATCAATCCCCCCCAAAAGAGGAACAATATCAATATTTAAGTGGGATGGAGGATTTAATGCTTTGGCTACTTCAGCTAAACTAGTTCCCCATGAAACGGCAATGGCATCATCTTTCCGAATCCTTCTCTGTAGAAGTATGGCAGCTGCTTTCGCCACCTTTTTTTTCAATGATTCTTCAGACATTATTTCTTCATCAGAAACTACAACTGCCTCTTTTAATTTAAAAGATTGTTCGAGTTTGCCTTCTAAAGAACTCAAGCGGTCTTCATAATCTTTGATGTGAAAAGTAACTATCCCCTTATTCCTTCCTTCTTTTAGTAAACGGGATACAGCTGACTTAGATATCCTCAAATTAGATGAAATTTCATTCTGACTTAAATTATCCAGATAATGCATCCTGCATATTTCAGCAATTAAAGAAGTATTTCTTTTCATAATATGAATTTTCTCCCTTTAAATGAAATTATTTGCAATATCTGAATATATTTTATAATATAAGTTGATTTATGTCAAGAAGAAAAATTGCTTCTTCATTTTCCGTTTCTCTAACAATTTTTTTTAAAAAAAATAAATATTCTATTTATAAAAAAATGGCAAATTACAGGAGAAAAAAGAAAAAGGGACACTTTCCACACATTTTTGGGGCGTTCCTGAAAAGTGCGAGGCTTGGTCTGCAGGAAAAAGGTTTTGATTTTTAATTGTCAGATGGGGCGTATGGCCATACGCCCTTACAAAGAATGAAAAAGTAAATATTAACAGAAGATGGTTTAGGGGTTTGGAAGACTTATTAAATTAATCTTATAGCAAATTCGGGGCATACCGGGTTACAATACCCGCACAAAATGCATAACTTATGGTCAACCACTGCTTTTCCATTTTCCAAGGATAGGGCATTGTTGGGGCAGATCTTAACACAGGTGCCGCAACCTTTACAAAAAGATAAAATAAATAATCTCTTGCCGGGTTTTGTTTTTTGAGTCAACAGTTCCTGAGGAATTTCTTCATCATTAAATATTTTTAAATTTAGTTCCAATTCTTCCTGATTAACCATGCCAACTGCTATAGAACTAATTCCTTTAATATTTCTTACGAAATTAAAAGATTCTTCTAATCGATCAATCAAATGACCTCCGGCCAAGGCTTTCATGGCGTACAAACCTTTTCCTGCCTTATGTGCCTCCGTGATTGCCTTAACCATATCATCAATACTGCCTCCAATAATACCCATACCGAGTCTATTAATGATGGGAAATATAATGTCGATTTCCCTAATTTCTGCTGCTCGTCTAACTATTCCAACCGCATGAGTTGAAATTCCGATTGCCCGAACAATTCCCTTTAATTTATAATCTTTCAAACATTGTAATGCCCCCGCCCTTTCTTCAAAGACCGAAGGAGTAACTCTAGCGGCATGTAAGAGAAAAATATCTATATAAGACCGTCCCAGGGATTCAAGCGCATCTTTAATGCTTTGCTCCATTTTTTTATATGTTTCGGCACTGGATTTAGTCGCAATAACCACTTCCTTATCATAACCTTCCAAAGCTTTTCTAATATAAGGATAAGTTTTATAAGCTTCTGCAGTATCAATAAAATTAATACCTCTCTCCAGAGCGGCACAAATAAGTTTTGCCCCTTTTTCAACAGATATATTTGCCTGCAAAGGTCCTATGGGTAATGCACCAAAACACATCTCAGTTACAGAAATTCCTATTTTTCCTAAATAATATTTTTTCATATTTTATAAATTCCTTTCTTGTAAGCTAAATTAAGAAGCGGCTTCTAATTGTAATGGAAAGATATACTAGCTCAATAATTCGGTAACTTTTTCTAACTTTTCGTAAATGGTCTGATAAGCAATTCCTCCGTGTCTCCTTAAGTGGATATATTCAAATAAGAAGTTTCCTAAATTATAGATAAGATCTTTGATCGAGTCAAATAAATGCCTGACCTACCTCCCTTTATTATCAATAAAAATCCTATTACTTTTTTCTTATATATAGCCTCTACAATGGTAAATTATTTTTTAAATTATAATACTGTTTGTCTATATTCTTCAAAACTCTTGAAATTTCTCTTTTTTAGAATACTTTCAAATTTAACCTCATTCAAACCCTTATAAAATAAGGCTTTCCACCCACATCTAAAATAAGCCCTTTTAAGCGCCTATTTTAAAAAACAGGACAAATCACTCCAGGCCGCCTCAAAAAACGCCGCTATGACCGTATTTCTCTAAAACCCTTATCTTGCAAGGTTTTCAGACTGCTAAAAATCCCACTTTTAGCTCTTTTTTCCATTTTACCCAGCTTCATTTTTCCATCACCTTCCATATAGTTTATTTCTTATTCTAAACGGCTTTTTTAAATTTCAAAGGTCTTTGGGCATTCGGATAAATCCCGACGAATCGGGATGAGTCGCAAGCCAGGGGTTATCTGAAGCTACGGCATCTCACTTTTTTTTGTTATATTTTTGCATATTTTCTGTCCACCATTTTAAGGCATTGTCTACGGTGTCTCGAAAAAAACTATCATTAAGACCGTGTTTATCTTGATATTTTTTAAGATATTGATCCGGAGCGAATCTCTGACTCAAATAGGTTTCAAGATATCTAGCGATAAAATAAGCTGCACTATCATAGTCAGGGTCAGCTTTTCTCTCCTCTTCAATCATTTCAAAACCCAAGCACACCACATCCGAATCAACTCCTGTTCGCTTTGCATAAGGAGTTTCTACAAGTAGGGCAAACAGTCGATATTTTGACTGACCGGATTCTGTTTCCGCCATTTCTAAAACTATATTGTGGTAGGCAATTCCTATATGTCTTAGCAAAACTTGAGCCGAAGACCATCTCACAGAATAGTCTTCGTTTGGATCTTGTAACAAGTAAGCGATCGGTTTCTCTGCTTTGGGAATCCAATGCCGGAAAAGTCCGTTAATAACAGTAATTTTAGCTGCAGGAGTATTTGCCTCCTTCAAAAGGATCAAGAGCAACTCTCCTATAACTTGAGAAGGTGCGCCCTCAAGATGGTATTTCCAGACCCTGAATACCGCGTAGTAAGCTTGCCATTCAGGTGGGGCATCTTTGTCGTGGTCCGGTCCTGCACTACTCCAAATTGGCCCATCAGGCATGCCTTTGGCTACCTCAAAAAGCAATATCGGAAGAACTTCATCGCTGGGTAGTTGCTTCAATCTTTCTTCTAACTTCTGGCGATCTTGCCATGATGTCCCGGGAGATCCGAGTTCATATACAAGTTGATTGATCGCTTCCAAACCACCATGTCCGGCAAAAATGGAAGATAAGAAAAATAGAGCTATAAATAACAAAATGATTACATATTTTGTCATAGACTACTCCTATTTTTTATTTAGTTTAAAGTGATACATCCTATTTTTTTATGGTTTAATTTTCCCTTTTACAAGGTCTTCTCTTGGGATGTCTATCTATAGCATAATGCCAAAAACCTCAACTATCCGGCTAAGAAACTCCTCAGATACTATAGGTTTTCCGCCAAAGGTTAGCGAATTATTAACTGGCACACCTTCTCTATATATCTAATTTAAAAGTAAAATATTAACTATCCAATAAAATGGGATGTGTTCCAATTTATTTAAAGATCTCACAATTTTTATGTTTTCTCATTCCGTAATTTTATTGGAATAATCGCAGCAATGATCGAAAAAAAGGTCAATAAAATAAAACCATAATTAAAGGATTGAGTGGAATCCTTAATTAATCCAATCA
>DAOUWX010000298.1 GCA_030666935.1 Atribacterota bacterium
TTATAGATTTCTAAACAGCTAAAAGTAAAGGGTTTAAAGAAGTTATTAACAGTTTATTAACATCTGTGGATAACTCGGGTGAAAATGCAATTTATTTTGTACTTATAATAGCAAAAATATTTTTATTAAGCAAAAATATTTTTCTGTTTTTAAATGAGGGTAGAAATAAGGAACGATAGATATATTTAAATATCTTATTATCACGGAGAACTTATACCTTAAAATAAAATTTCGCATACTTCCTGTTAGTGTAAACTTTAGCAGGGCAATTAGACAAAAAGAAGAATACTCCTTTTTTGTATTTTTTTCTCTTTCTCAACTCGATACCCGATACTATTACTCGATATTTTCCCCATAAGCTTGACATTTAGAGGGTATTAAAGATATAATTTTCATTGAATTTTAAATTCTACATCTTAACAAAGAAGGAGAGAGCTAGATAAATGAAGCGGACTTATCAACCAAATACCAGAAAAAAACTGAAAGTACATGGATTTCGAGAAAGAATGAGCACTAAAGCCGGCCGCTTAGTATTAAAAAGAAGGCGTTTAAAAGGGCGCAAGCGTCTTACAGTTTCCGGATAATTAATTTTATAGGCGTAAGATTTTGATAAAGAGAAAATTGTCAAAAACCAGTGAATTTAAGAAGATTTTTTCGGAAGGCAGAAGAATCGAAGGTAAGAATTTAATAATATTTATTTTAAAAAATAATTATGATTTTAACCGACCGGGGATAATAGTAAAAAAAGGGACAGGAAAGGCAGTAGCTAGAAACAAGATAAAAAGACGGATAAAAGAAGCAAACCGACTGCTAAACAAGAAATTACTTCCAGGATATGATATAATTGTACTGGCTAAAAACCATATTAGGGAAGCAAACTATCTTGAGATATGTTATGACTTGGAAAACCTTTTTTATAAAGGGAGACTATTTTTAGCAAAAAGCAGAAGTAGACAGGAGATTTAAACCAATATAATATAATGAAAATCTATACTTTTTCTTTATCTTTAAGAAAAAGTATAGATTTTCCTTAGAGACCTTATGAATAAAATAATTATTTTACTAATAAGTTTATATCAAAAATACATATCCCCTTTAAAACCCGCCTCTTGCAGGTTTTATCCCACCTGTTCCGAATATGCCGCACAGGCCCTGAAAAGATACGGCCTTTTAAAAGGTTTACGGCTTTCTGCGGGGAGAATATTACGCTGTCACCCCTTTCATCCGGGTGGTTATGATCCCCTTCCCGATTCTTCGGTAGCTTGTGTACACAAGAAGTGAAAATAAAAATAAAATACAGTACGACAATATAAATAGAATAAAAGCAATAGAAAGAAAAACAAAAAACAAAAAGATAAAGGAGAAAATATGTGGAGTTCTTTAATCACGTTAGTCACTAAACTGTTAATAGTGCTTTATGGTTTTACCCACAATTATGGGGTTGCTATTATATTATTAACGATACTTATCAGATTAATCCTGTATCCCTTAATGCAGAAACAGATGGTTTCCATGAGGGAGATGCAGAAAATCCAGCCTTTAATGAAGGCAGTGCAGGAGAAATACAAGAATGACAAGGAAAGATTAAACAAAGAGTTAATGGCTTTGTACAAGGAACATAAAGTCAACCCTATGAGCGGATGTTTGCCTTTGTTAATTCAAATGCCCATACTAATCCTGCTCTTCCAGACTTTAAGAGTGTTTGAATATTTAGATCCTATCACTAACAATATAGCTGGTGGGTTTTTGTGGATTGCCAAGTATTATAATGTTGTTGAAGATGGTGAAACCATTGCTAAAGCTGGATTAGCTCTTTCTGAGCGATTGATTCCTTTTGGATTTTTTGGAATAGAATATATTGGCATATTGCCCTTTCTGGTAGCCGGTTCAATGTATATCCAACAAAAAATGACCTCCACTGGCGGTGCTGCAGGCAAGGACGGAGGGTCTTCTGCCCAAACACAGAAGATGATGACCATAATGATGCCCTTAATGATTGGTTTTATGAGTTTTAGCCTGCCTTCTGGTTTGACCCTGTACTGGTTTACCTCTACCCTTTTAGGGATCGGGCAGCAGTATCTGATTAATAAGAAAATGCCTACAATGGATGATATACCAAAAGAAGCAGTGTCGGATAAAGGTGAATTAAAACAGAAACAGCTCAACAAAAAACCGGAAAAACCGGTAGTTCCCAAAGAGGAATCCTGGATTCCGGGCTATGAAGGAGCAGATGGGGGAAACCCTTCCGGGAGCAAGAAAAAAACCAAGAAATTTAAAAAAGATAAGAGAAGATAATTTAAATATGAAAGAGGGAACAGAATTGGGGAATATTAATGACTTTGAACCAAATCTTCAAGAAAAAGCTAAAACAATCCTGGAGAAAATAGTAAATTTTATTTTAGAGGATGGAGAAATACAGACAATTAATAATGAAGAGACTGACACAATCGTTTTAGAAATAAAAACCTCCAATCCCGGAGTGTTGATTGGTAGACATGGACATACTCTTGATGCCCTTCAATATATTGTTAACATCATTAGCAATAAAGAAACCGAAGAATCTGAACGAAGAAAGATAATAGTTGATATAGAAGGTTATAAGGAAAAAAGAGAAGATACTGTTTCCAAATATGCTCGTGAAAAAGCAGAAATAGTGAAAAAAACAGGAAAAAAGATTGCTCTTTGCTATATGAATGCGGTGGAAAGAAGAATTGTTCATCTTGTTTTACAGGAGGAACCCCTGCTGAGCACTTATAGCGAAGGAACAGACCCCTTTAGAAGAGTTATTATAGCCCCAAAAGAAAACGAAAACAAGAA
>DAOUWX010000166.1 GCA_030666935.1 Atribacterota bacterium
AAATTAGAATAAGCTAATCTGCTTACCAGAGTTAGTTTTATTAATAGGATAAGAAAAATCAACAGCTAATGTCCTCAGATTATTCCATCTGTCAGTAAATTTAAGATAACTGTTCTTCATACCAAAATCATATAATTTGCGTGTGATTTGTACATCCATTTCGCAATATATCCTAAGCTTTCTCAAACTCTCCTTATCTCCACTTCTCCAGTACCGAACTGCATTGGTTCCTGTGTCAATTTTTGTTTCCCCTAAAGTACTACGCGCAAGGTTATCAAGACTAAGCCTTCTTCCTAATGATTTACGTACCTTTTCCATAATGTCAAAATGACTAAGTTTCGCTAAACAAAATAATGCATAAGGTTGAAGAGCTGGGACGTCAAACTTTAACGAGTTAAATCCAATAATCCTGTCAGCGTCTTTAAATATCTTCCACATATCAGTAAACTCATGTTCCCAAAAACTACACATTTCACCTTGAATCTCTTTTTGGTTATTATCTAATTCTCGTTTGTATACTGACACTACAGAAACACCAAGATCGCCAGGGTCCCCGGTATTAATTTCACTGAATAGCTTTTTTGTTTCAACATCAAAAAATACTTCAATCATTACAAAATTAGCCTCCCCTAATTATTAAACCTAAATTCCTCACTTGCTACTTTCTGGTCTAAATTTCTCAACTTTTGTCAAATAATAGATAAAAGTGGACTTCGCCCAAAACCTTCGGTAGAAAGTTTTTGTAGTTCACATATAGAGTTTTGATGGTACAATACGCCCTTTGATAATGATTGGCTCCTCCTCGCCTAAAAAGCCAGTTACAATCAAGTCGATTGCTTCATCTTCTGTTAACCCCCTACTTCTTAAGTAATTCAGCGTTTCCTCTGAAATTTTACCTACTGATGCTTCGTGAGTGAGTGAGGCGTCTTTATTCCTGTTTATGAGCTCAGGTATTGCCTGGATACTTGAATTTTCGGATAATAATAGACCCATACAATCTACATGTCCTGTCCCAGCATCATTTGCAACCATCTGGCTACGAGCGACAATTTTAGATTTTTTATCACCTATCATTCGCACTCTTGATATTCCATTGGATTCTCTCCCATTCAAAAAAGTAGAGTCATACATATCAACTTCACCATCCTTAGCCAAAACAGTTATTATTAGATTCGAGGAAGAATTTTCTCTTAGATAGGTATTATTCTCCGTTTTCAATTTCATCGGTATCTCAAGACACTTATAGGTGTGAGATAACTTTGCTCCTTTCTCGAGAAAGAATTCTAAACTTGATTCAACCCAGTCTCTTTTCCCCCAGCTGTGGAAATGCCTCAGCTTTAACTCGGAATTTTCCTTTAAGATAATCTTTGAATATCCTATGTGCTTTCCTTTCAAATTTTTTTTACTTGCGTTGCAGATGCTTTGTATCTTAACTTCCACATTTTTTTCTATTACCACTAAGTTTTCTGGTTTCTGAATAACTTTTGGTGATAAGATGGTGATGCAGGTAGTTAAAGGATGGTTAATCGATTTCTTCACCCAGATAAAGTATCCATCTTCTGGTTCCTTCTTAAAATAATCCCTGGTCCATCTAAGATTTTTGTAGGCTTCAGGACTTGGAAGTATTATAGTTCCTTCCTCTTCAAAGATTTTATTGACATGATAATCAATTTGATAATAGTTTATGCTTTTCACATTCTTTACATTTTTCATATCCATATTTCCTAATAGTTTCCCATATATCTTTCCAATCTTTCGAAGAACATATAAGTTCTCCATTTATTATAACATGAGCAAAATCCGGCTTAAGAAAATGGAGGATGCTACCCCTATGTGTGATTAAAAGTATAGATACTTTATTGTGAAGGAACTTATTCTTTATGATTGATGCTAATTTCTTAAGCATTTCGACGTCCAATCCAGAATCTAATTCATCAAAGATGACTAAACTTGGACTTAAACTTATTATTTGTATTATCTCTGACAATTTTCTCTCACCACCAGAAAAACCAACATTTATCTCTCTACTTAAGAGGTCTGATTTTATGGGAAATTCCTTCATATTAATTCCTTTTTTGGAAATTTTCTCCAAGAGTTTAGATAATTTTACCCCTTTTAAAATAGGAGGATGTTGAAAGGCTAACGCTATCCCCAATTTTGCCCTTTCTTCTATCGATAGACTTCCCATATTTTTTCCTTTAAAGTTTATTCTTCCCTCTGTAATCTGGTAATCTGGAAATCCCATCAGTGTATAAACTAGGGTGGATTTACCTGAAGCATTTGGACCTAGTAAGACATGAATTTCTGCTTTTTTAATTTCTAAGTTAATTTTTCTGAGAATATCCTTGCCGTCCACTCTTACCGACAGATTTTCTATCTTAAGCGTTGTATTTGCCCTTTTAATCATTTTTAATCCTTTTTTTAAATTATCATTGAAATTATTCTACAAACTAATCCGGCAACTAACAAACCGTAAATCATCGATGCACTTGTTAAAAATATTGCTTTTTTAAATCCAAATTCGCGAGTAAGCATCCCTAATGCAATTATACATGGAATCCCAATAGTAGAAGCCACACCAAAAGTATATATTTGAAGAGGAGTTAAAACTGATGATATTTCACTACCCAAAACTGACACCAACATTCCCCCGGTTAAATCTTTTTGCAAAAACCCAAATACCAGAGGAATAATGGCTACAGCTGGTAATCCTAATAGATTAGTGATCGGCGAAAGTGGTTTTACTATAATATTAGTAAGGCCAAATATATCCAAAATTCCGTAAACCATTCCTCCAAGTATTAACAATGGTATTACTATATACACAAAATCTTTCATCCTAATCCAGCTTTTGGCAAGAACATTCTTAATTAAAGGTCTCCTATAAGGAGGCAGCTCTAAAAGTAAAGGTTCACTCTTTAAAGGGATAACCTTTTTTATCCCAAAAGCCCATATTAAGCCCGCTATAAATACAGTAGTAAAAACAGACAAAGTCAACTTTATACCACCATAAAATCCAACCACTCCCATAATTATGGCAATCCTGCTGGAACAAGGTACAAAAGCAAACAAAGATGCAGTATGAAATTGCTCTTTTTTAGATGATAAGACTCTCGTAGCTCTAACCGCTGGTGAAGTACAACCTAAGCCCAAGGCCAAGGGAATAAATGATTTTCCAGGAAAGCCCAATCTTTTCAAAAACTTTTCTATATTAACGATAAACCTGGGAAGAAGTCCAATATCTTCTAAAAATCCCAAAATCAGATAGAATAAGAATACATAAGGTAAGGCAATAGAGACACCTGCTGCAAGTCCAGTTAAGCCCTGAACTAATATCATAGTAATAATTGAACTTTTCGCCAAATCAAAAGGAGACAAAAGGTCTTCCGTTAAGTTCATAAGAACATTTTGAATCAAATTACCAAGAAATAATAGAGTCCCGAAGATAACAAGAAAAAATAAACCAGTAATAAATGGACCCCAAATTGTATGCAATAAAATATTGTCTATTTTCTCTTGCAAAATTTTTTCTTTTTTTAAAGAAGCAATTTGAGTAACTTTTTCTGTTATAAATGAAGCTGTTCCGTATCTGGTTATAGATATATCCTCTGCGATTTTTGGATGTTTTACTAAACTTTTTTTAGTTTCTTCAATTATTTTTTTCTCCTTTAAATATTTATAGAAATGTTCATCTTCTTCTAAAACTCTTAAGGCAATAAATCTTTTTGGTAGCTTTCCTCTAACTTGAACAGAAATTTTATCTATTGCTTCTTCAATATGGTCATCGTATTTAATTTTAAACTTTTGCCTTGCTATCTTTTTAATTTTTAATACAACATCCATAAGTTTATTTATTCCCATTTTAGTTAAGGGATTTATAAAGACAACCGGGACATTAAAGTATCTTTCTAATTTTTCACCATCAATTTTTATTCCCTTTTTCCTGGCATCCTCTATAAAATTAAGAGCCAGAACAGCAGGTATTTGGGCCTCTAATATCTGCAATACCATATAAAGACTTCTTCCCAGAGAAGTTGCATCAGCAATTACTATTGCTCCATCCACTTCCTCCTCAAATAAAGCCTTCTCAGTAATTTTTTCTTCTTCTGATCTATCAGAAATAGAGTATATTCCTGGGGTATCTAAAAACTCAATTTCCGTGCTATTAATTTTCTTTTTGGCTTTAGTCACTTCAACAGTAGTTCCAGGGTAATTAGATACTGTAGCTACTGAACCGACCAGAGCATTAAGTAGTGAAGACTTCCCTATATTTGGCTGCCCAATTAGGAGTATTTTAAGATTCTCCATATTGTTCTATAACCCCTCTTTTTATTATTTCATTCCTCCTCTTCTTACAATAAATCCAATTCACCAAATACATTAAAAATTATTTTAAACACCATGCAAAGCTTCACTTTTTTATAATTACAATAGATTTAGGAATGGCCTCTTTGTTTTCTCTTTGCCTTCTTTAACCTTTTTCTTACCCTTCACTATATTCTAACACCTTAATTTTTCTTGCTATATCTTTATCTAAAGCAAATTTTTTATTTTTTATTTTAATGATAATAGCGTTAGACATCTCACTCATTATCATAACTTTTTATCCTGGAACTATCCCCATACTGACCACTCTTTCAAATAGTCCGTTGTCCGAAATCATAATATTGGTAATTAAACCTTTTTTACGCAGCTTAAGCTTTGTTAAGCAAATACCTTTTTCTTTAAATGTAGATAACTTTTTTATGTTGTTAAGAACCTCTTCAGAAACATAATGTTCAAGAATATGAGCTATCTTATGTGCTTC
>DAOUWX010000364.1 GCA_030666935.1 Atribacterota bacterium
ATGAATATCTAATCATAACCTTGATTGGATTTTGCTCCCACTCCTGTAAAAATTACAATGAGACTCTCACCATAACCTCATTATTAGAAAATCTGCAAGGTATCAATGGCATACCTAGCAAGTTTTCTGATATTTTTACCCCTACACATTGACTATTTTTATTAATTTATTTAAAATGTAGGGGTAATCATCCTAGAAACTCCTTATTTTCTTTTAGATATCTTCTAAAAAACCAAAGTGTAAAAATACGTTCATCATTTGTCATATTACTTCGCTCAAGTGCTGTATAGTAACTCTTTCTTTGTGTATAATCGATTATAAGCATTGGATATCCGTTCTCATTTAAAACATAATTCATAAGAAGACGTGAAATTCTTCCATTTCCATCTCCAAAAGGGTGAATAGAAACAAATTTAAAATGAGCAAGAGCAGCAAGTTGAATAGGATGAACTTTGTTCTTATTTTGATTATACCAATTAAAAAATTCTCTAATAAGCAAATCAAGTTCGATTGGCGTCGGTGGAATATGTTTACTACCAGAAATCCTAACAGGATAATCCCTTATTTTCCCAGCTTTATTCTTTTTTGTGTATTGAAATATTTTTTTATGCCAGTATAATAATGTTGACATTCTTATTTTTTTATCATATTTTAACATATCATAAAAAACTTCTCTATGTTGTTCTGCTTCCTTAATATCTTCTATTGATCTATTTGCAGGTGTTATACCTTTTTCAAGAAGTAGAGCTGTTTCTCTATAAGTCAGAGTCGAACCTTCAATTTTATTTGTTGTATAAGTAAAAATTATTGCAAAATATTCTAAATCCTTTTCTTCAATTGATTTAGGGAGATTCTTTTTTCTTTTGGATAAATTATCTTTTATTATGTCAAATTTTTTAAACCATAATTCTTGATATAACTCCAAAAGAAGCGCTTCTTTTAATTTCTCAATATTCTTTGGTATTTTAGTTCCAAGATATTTTTCTTTCTTATGTACCTGTCCGTTTTTTCTATAGCTGTGTTCTATGTAATAATATGCTTTTTCGTCGATGATTTTTTTCTTTATTGAAACCATATATAATAATTACCCCTACACATTAATAAATTTTTCGTTTTTTTATGAAATGTAGGGGTAAATATTGCAATAATACTCCATTATCTAATCATAACCCCATTAAAATAATTAGGTTTTAACCTTTACATTTAAACGTATCAGCAAATTGACCGGTACCGATACTTATTTTTAAGTTTATAAAAATAACCTAACTTGGTTCATAGGGACAACCTTTAAATTAAAACTTGTTTATGTTTAAGTATGCCTCATGTGAGAAATTTTCATTATCGACCGGTTAAATGTCCACTATGCCAAAAGATAATTGAAACAAAAGATGAAAAATGGTTTTGTAGTAAAAAATGTGAAGATGAATGGAAATTACTAAATGGGGATTTAAAGAAAAGTACTAATAAAAAAGTAAAAGGAAGAGACACTAGTGGCTAATTGTTATAACTGGTAAGTTTCACTATAATTTATTAAATTAAGGTATAACTTTTAACACATCTTCCCCGCAGATTTACTATTTTTGTAAAAGTTCTACTACTATCAACACTCTTGTACACATCATAGCCTCTGATTAATGTGATTGAATATCTAGAATGTAACGTCACATATGGTAATACATGATAATAATCAGAGCAAACGAAAAACGCGCCATAGTTAACAGCCCCATCCTCAGAGGTTAGAATTCGGCCGCCAATATTTTCGCTAATAAGTAAAAAATCTTCATCATACTCCTGGAGACGTTTAGCACAAGCCAGCCCAGAAATTCCAGCTCCAACAATAATTGTATCAAAAATCTTGGCAGTCATCGTACTAGTAATAAGCATACCCAATTAATTTTTTACTAATACTCAACCCGCATATGAAGATGAATCTAAGCAAGATTAAATAGTTAGAGATTCTAATCATCATCTTTTGATTGTTGATAGGATTTCTCCTTATTTTGCAGATAACAACTTTGTTTTGTAACTATTGAAAAATGTTTTTTGCAAATTCAGCGGATCTCCCGTTCTCCCATCCTAATTCTACTCCAAACCTTATGCATCATCCATACAA
>DAOUWX010000267.1 GCA_030666935.1 Atribacterota bacterium
ATACAACACCGATATTATTGAATGCTTCGAAAAAAAATGCAAATCCCAAGACTTGAATGATGGGAACAACCGCAGGAGAATGAAAAAACAAAGCTGCATAAGGAGCCAGGAAATAAATGACTATAAAAATTATAAATCCCCGTATAATCAATACGGTCCAGGCTGTATCGAGATAACCCCTGATATCCTCTTTCTTTTGAATCAATGCTTCCCTGTAACCGGTCTTGGAGAATGTTTCTATGGCGGACATGGTTAACAAGGCAATTCCCATTAAACCAAAATCAGAAGGAGCCAGGATACGACCTATAATTACCAGTCTAATTAAGCTTAATATTTTTCTAATTAATTTCAGAGATGAGAGATAAGCACCTCCCTCAACCATTTTTTGAGGTAATGTTTTTCCCGACTCTTTAATAATTTTTTGCTTTTCTTTCATTATGTTTTTTAAAGGCAAATGACTATCTCCTCTTTAAATCCAATATTCTTTAAGTTAAATTATTTCAAGAACGCACATCTATTTTTTTCATCACTTAATACAATATATTTTTAAAATTAAAGTAATTAATATAGCAAATAATTTAAAATTATTTAGCATGTTTTTTTACAATGTTAGAGTATAAATTAAGCATGGTATTGGTGTACTTTTCTATTGAATATTCTTTTTGAACTTTTTTATATGCATTTTGAATGAACTTATTGCATAATTTTTTATCTTCAAGAACGTAATTTATTGAAGAAGCAAGGATTTCAGGATTTTCCTTGGGAACCAATACTCCTTCATTGCCATCTGTAATAATTTCAGGAATTCCTCCAACATTAGTGGCAACAATTGGTAACCTATTTTTCATGGCTTCGATAAGTACAATGCCGAATCCTTCCCAACAAGAAGGCAGCACAAACAGCTTTGAAGATTTCATAAGTTGATCAATATCTCTCCGAAATCCCAAAAATTCAACACTACGATCGATTTTTAATTTTTCACACATTGTTTTTAATTTTTTTCCCAAAGGACCTTCACCAACAATTGCAACTTTAACATTTTTTTTGTATTTATTTTGTAAAATATTAATTGCTTCTAACAAATATCTTATTCCTTTTTGAGGAACAAGCCTTCCAACAAACAAAATATCATATTTTTTTATTAATTGGTGACTATCAGATTTTGAATGAATAGGTATACCATTAGGTATGATTTCTGTTTTTAATTTAACTTGAGGCATCCATTCTACTAAAGATTTTCGAACCTGCCTACTTATACATATTATTTTTAAATACCGTCTATATATAAGAGCATCAATCATCTTAAATATTTTTAACAATCTTCTTCTGTTAAATGTACTATGTTCTGTAAATATATAAGATATGTTATTTGATAAAAATAGGGAAGATAAAGCTACAATAGCACTAGAAGGAAATAAATGAACATGAATTATATCATATTGTTCTCTTTCTATAATATTTTTAATCCTTATGATACTTAATGGATTGTATTTTTTTTTAAAATCTAAAGACCAAACTCGAATATTTTTCTTTTCAATCTCTTTTTTATCTTTTGAATCATTGGTTGAATAAAGGGTACATACATCTACCGAATATTTTTGCTCTTTCTTTGCTTCGATAACGAAATTTTTTAGAAGTAATTCTGCTCCACCTGTCTTTAATGAATTGATAACTTCAAGTATTTTTATTTTTTTACTTTTGTTGCTATAAAATAAATTAGATTCAGATGATTTAATCATAAAAATATTATGATTCCTTTTAAATTTGATTGTGAAAAATCCACATACAAAACCCCAGTATATACTTACTTTATTTTATCTCTTCCGATATACCGGAAAATAATGCTTAAATATTTATTAGGATTTTCAATTTATTCTCCTTTGGTTAAAATCTTTTTAAATAATTTAAGATAATCAGAAACCTTCCTATCTTTTCTAAAAATTGCAAGAATTGCTCTTATTGATAACCCAATAAGATGAAAGAATTTTGTTAATAACACCCTCCACTCATCATTGTGTATCATTCTTATATTTTTAAGATCATTATTAATTGAATGATATAATGTTTCAGTTAAATTTTTTTCTGTGCTTTTACTGTGCAAGTGAATAATACTTTCATCAGTCAATACTCCTATATCGTATCCTGCTTTATGTACTCTATAACAGAATTCTACATCTTCTCCATACATGAAATATTCTTCTTTAAGCAGGCCAACCTGATCCAGGATTCCCTTCCGTGTCATCAGGCATGCTCCGCAGACAAAATCTATTTTTTTAAAATGGTTATCTCCTTGTTTATTTTTTCCAAACCTATTCCATGTCTTTGCAAAAAGAATTTGACTTTTGAATATTCCCCAAACCGATGGAAAGCTTTCTCCGCAACTTTGTAATGTACCATTAGGATATAATAATTTACATCCCAGGATACCTACCTGTGGTTTCTTTTCCATCAATTCTATCATCCTGTCAAAACAAAATGCATTTGTAACCACCGTATCGTTATTTAATAATAGAATATAATTCCCCCTGGCTATTTTAATTGCCTGATTATTAGCCCTGGCAAAACCTAGGTTTTTGTTATTCTCTAATAGCTCTACATTGGGAAATTCATTTTTAATTAATTCAACACTACCATCTTCTGAGTTATTATCAACCACTATAATTTCGTACTTACTAACATTATGGATATGATAAATAGAATTCAGGCAATACCGTAATATATCTTTATTGTTCCAATTGACAATAATGATACTGAGCACAATTTCATAGCATTTTTTCTTTTTCTCGACCTTTGAATAATTCTTTGATATCATCTTTCAAAACTTTCTTGTTATTTAACCAGGCTATTCCTAATATTCGATATTATTTTAAATTGGTTTTTCCAAAGGATAAGAGCCGTTAGAGCGCGTCCTCTTTCGATCTTTTAACCAAACACGGCCAAACCCAATATTTATTTTTTACCTCTTATTTCTTCATATAAAATTTTTTTTGGTTTTTCATTGTCAAAAATACCATTTAATCCATCTAAGTAAGCATTTGTGATAAGCTTTATCCTTTTTAATTTATAGTCATCATATACTATAATACCTACAA
>DAOUWX010000275.1 GCA_030666935.1 Atribacterota bacterium
CCTGAAAATAATAAACAGCGGTAATACAGAGATTATGGGTGGTGCAAAGAGCAGAAAAACCACTAAGAAAGACAAATTTGGACCCCCAATTTTAAATCTTCTTAACCCATAACCGGCAAAAAGAGCAAGGATTACCACTAAAACATTCCCGATACAAGCCACAATAAGACTATCCACTACTCCTTTGGAACCTCCCAAAGAAAGAGCACTGGTAAAGTTTTCAAAACTAAAATTTTTAACCCAAAAAATTGGAGGAAAATGAAAAAATTCCCCTTTTTCTTTAAAAGCCCCTATAAAAATCCAATAGATAGGAAAACCAAAAAGAGCAACGAAAAAAGTAAGTAATAAGTTTTGAAATAAGCTGTTTAACTTTTTTCTTTTTTCTCTTTGTTTAAATTTTTCATATTTTTTATCATTCATATTCATTTATACTCTCCTCCTCTGCATAACCTTTCTCACAAAGATCATAGCTATAATAGTCATTATTACTAATTGAACTAACGCTAAGGCTGAAGTGTAACCAACTCTCCAATATTTTACCCAGCTTACATAAGTGTATAAACTAAGTGTTTCTGTTGCAATACCAGGGCCCCCTCCGGTAAGAATATAAACCGGATCAAAAATTTTAAAAATCCAAATAGTTCTAAAAAGTACTACCAAAACAAACATAGGACGAAGAAGAGGCAGGGTAATTCGCCAGAAGGTCTGCCATCCTGTAGCCCCATCTACATCGGTAGCTTCATATACCTGGCGGGGTATAGACTGTAGGCCTGCGAGTAAAATTAAAGTCACAAAGGGGGTCCATTGCCAGGTATCAACTAAAAATATTGAAAACAAGGCTAAGTTTGGATCAGCGATCCAAGATGAACCGGCTCCTCCAAAAAACCGAATTATGTAATTTAATGGACCAAAATGTTCATGATATATGATTCTCCAATTAAATCCCAAAACTACCGGGGTAACCATTATTGGTAAAGCCAAAATGGTTATAGCGAGTTTTTTAAATCTAAAATTCCTATTAAGAAGAAAGGCAAGGATTAATCCCAAAATAGATTGGGTAATTATTCCTGCTATCATTAATACTGAGGTATTTTTAAAAGCATTCCAAAATCTTAAGTCTTTAAAAACTAATCCGAAATTATAAAACCAGGCAAATCTAGGAGGAGCAGGAACTGTAAGATTCCAATCAAAGAAGCTTGAATAGAGCAAAAATCCCAAAGGTCCTACAACTGTAACCACCAGGATAATAATTGAAGGTAAAGTTATCCTTTTTGCAAAGTTATTTTTTCCTATTAAAACATTTGTTGATATTTCTTTCATATTAATCCCTCTTTCTTACTTGAAATTTTTTAGGGGAACGAGAACCTCCCGTTCCCCTAAAAATATAAAACAATTCAAGCTCTAACCTTTAATCAATTAACCCAACCTCTTTCCAGCTCTGCAAAAGGTCTCCGTAAATTCTTATCTGGTTGGCTCTTCCTAACCTATCAGTTATACTATCCCATTCTTTGGCTACAGCATCAAGAGCTTCTTTTGGCGATAATGCTTTTGTGTAAGCTTTCCCAAGATTTAGTTCTAATACATCAATATATTCTGCAGAACCAGGAAGACTTAAATCTGGGAAACCGTAAGTTAAATTGTTATTAATAGCTGCCAGATACTCTAATGCCTCTTTTTCCGGGGCAAATCCTGAAAAAGCTCCCGGATTATTGAAATGGGATTTCCTATACGGGTCAAGACCGGTATCCGGAGTGGAAACATCATCAATGGAAAAATCATCGGAGAGAAGTTTGGCCACATAGAATGCTTCCTCTGGATGCTTACTTGCGTTTGATACGGCTATAACTCTGCCACAAGGCATGGGAGCACGATATACCAATTTTCCATCTTTCATAACTCCCGGAACATGGGTAACACCAACATTTCCTACAATTTTTGATTGAGCAGGATCATTGCCTTTCTTCCAGTTACAGGGCCACTGTAAGCACATAGCTATTCTCCCTAAAACTAAAGCATCTTTTAATTCATCATATCCATAAGCAAGAACATCGGGTGGACAATAGGGCAGAGAATCTATCAATCTTTGAAGAGCAATTACTCCTTCCTCTGAATTTATTGTCGGATTCATCTCTCTATCAAAATATGTCCCTCCCCGGCTGGCAAATTCTGCTAACCACCAGGCAAAAGCAAAACTACCTCGTTGGGCCAAGAAAGCAAAACCATAAAAATCTTCATCTAATTTCTTTCCGGCTAATGTTTCTCCGCTCTTTCTGGTAAAAAATTCAGCAATGTCTAACATTTCATCCCAGGTCTCCGGAGGAACAAGTTCTTTGTTATATGTTTTTTTGAAATTGCTTTTTTCTGTAGCATCATTAAATATATCTTTACGGAAATAGAGACTTAAGACATCGCCATCGTAAGGAAGAGTGTATAGTGTACCGGCATAGTAGTCGTACAATTTTAAGAAGCCTTCAGCGATATCATCTAAATGAGGATCATATTTTTCCGCATATTCATCTAAAGGTTTAAGATAACCCATCCCCGCAAATTCACCCAGATACATAGGGAAAAGCACGATTACATCATATGCACCTGTACCGGCAACAAATTCGCTTTTTAGCTTTTCATATACATTGCCAAAAGGCGCAGTAACTAATTTTACGGTGATCCCTGCCTTTGCAAATTCATCAGCATACCATTCAAAAGGACGGGCATTATGTCCTGCATCACAAAAAGCAGTAATGGTTACATCGTTAAATTTTGTTTGACCTTGAACCAGCATAGAGCAAGAAAAAATTAACAACAATGAAACAACTAAAATTAACAAATATACTTTTCTCATTATTTAACCTCCTAAAAAATAAATAGATTTTTCATCGAACCCCACGCCCTTACGGACATGGTGCGTATCTGTGCAGACTTTGAATACTTCATCACCTCCTTTTACTTTTTATTTTGTGGATTTGGAGTAATTTGGTTTAATTCTTTCTCCGGTAGCGGGATTAAATATAAGAATTTTCTCTAAGTCAAAGG
>DAOUWX010000099.1 GCA_030666935.1 Atribacterota bacterium
AAAAAAGTTTTGAGTTTTGAATTATGGTTTTTCGCTTTTCGCTTTAAGTTTTTAGTTTAATCTGAATAATACTCATATATTGTATGGAATTCATATAATATACGCTAAAAGTTCTACTTAAATTTAACTCAATACTCGATACTATATACTGTTTTAACTAGCAAACTGGTAAACTGGAAAACCGATTAACTAATTCCTGAAAGGAATTTCCTATGTTTCTATTCTATAGATTGCTATTAGCTCACATAATCGCAGATTTTCCCCTGCAAACTAATCGAATATTCAAAGTAAAGACTAATACTGAATGGGGAGTGCTAATTCATACCCTGATAGTATTAATATTTTCCATTCTTCTTACTTTACCTTATTTAGTAGATTCTAAAGTCATAATAGTACTTTTGGTTGTTTTTTTATCCCATACAGTTATTGATAAATTAAAAATGGAATATTCAAAAAAAGTAAAAAATCAGAGTACAAGAATATTGTTACTTGATCAAGCTTTACATATAGCAATTATTGCAGTATTAACTTTTAACTTTAGTGAAAGTTATTTATTGAGTTCACCGTTTAATAGTGTTTTTTTCAACTACTTGATAGATATTTATAATAATGATATATTTATTGTAAGTTTAATAGGATATATCATTTCGGTATTCTTTATTCCAATTTTACTTATACACATAAGAGAAGAAGATATTCCTACTAACCCCCAAAAAACAAAAGAACAAAAAATACAAAAAATTATAATACCGGCAAACCAAACAGTAGATAAATTTTATCGCTTATTTTTAACTTTCTCGGCGCAGTATTTAGATGATAAATATATAATTGTAATTTTTATATGTTTTGTAATTATAAACTATATTCCCTACCGTCTGAGTGCAGAAAAAACAGAAAAGGTATATAATCTAAAAAGGATTATTAATTCATCATTGGCAATACTTATTGGAATAATATTAAAAATGCTTTAGATTCTCACACTATACGAACAATGGAGAAGAAATGAAAAGAACAGCAGATAAGAGTATTACCGGAAATTTCTTATTGGATATATTATATAATAAGGGTTTAATTACTAATGAACAGTTAGATAGAATTTTAAAAATTCAGAAAGATAATGGTAATAAAGACCTCCAGAAAATAATTATTGACCTTGATATCCTTAAAAAGGACGAGATGATGCTTGCCCTGGCTGATGAAATTGGAGAAAAATACGTAGATTTGGATGATATAACCGTTGATCCCACCATAGTAGTTCTGATTCCGGAAGAGATGGCCAGAAGACATCAGCTTATTGCCATAGATAAAGATGAAAAAAAATTGATTATTGCCATGGCGAATCCTTTAGACGTTTTTGCCCATGATGAGCTTAAAATAAGATTGGGGTATGATGTTGACTCAGTATTGTCTTACGGTGCGGATATCGATAAAGCCTTAGACGAAGTATTCGGAGTTACCGATGAATGGGATCAGGTAATTGGTAAAATTGAAACCATGCAGGTAACCGTACTGAAAGAAGAGGAGAAAGAGGAAGCTGATATCTCTGCTATAACTGAAAGCGAAGAGGCTCCGGTTATTGCTCTGGTTAACCTGGTAATTTTAAGGGCAGTTAAAGAGAAATCCAGCGATATTCATATAGAACCGTTTGGTGCGGATACACTTAAAGTTCGTTATCGAATAGACGGAATATTGCATGATGTGATGTCTCTCCCCCGGAACCTGCAACCGGCGGTTGTTTCCCGAATTAAGATAATGTCTGATTTAGATATTGCCGAAAGAAGATTACCGCAAGATGGTAGAATTCAGGTGAATGTCGGGGGGAGAAATATTAATATAAGAGTTTCAATCTTGCCTGCAGTTACCGGAGAGAGTGCGGTTTTAAGAATACTGGACCCCTCGAGCATATTGTTAGAATTAGATTCTTTGGGTTTTTGTACCGATATTCTTCCTGATTATCTATCATTAATAAAAAAACCCAATGGTATAATCCTGGTCACCGGTCCGACAGGAAGTGGAAAATCTACCACACTATACACCACGCTAAATTTGCTAAACTCCAACGAAAAGAAGATTATGACTATTGAAGATCCGGTAGAATATAGATTAAAAGGAATCAGCCAGGTGCAGGCCAAACCCAAAATCGGGCTTACTTTTGCCGCCGGGTTGAGAAGTTTTCTGCGGCAAGACCCTGATATTATGCTGGTGGGAGAAATTAGAGATAAAGAAACCGCAGAAATTGCTGTTCAGGCAGCTCTTACCGGACATATCGTTCTTAGCACCCTTCATACCAATGATGCTCCTAGTTCGGTTATGAGATTAATTGATATGGGTATAGAACCTTTTTTAATTTCTTCTTCAGTAATTGGAATTGTAGCACAAAGATTAGTCAGGAAGATATGTCCTAAATGCAAGAAAGGGATAAAAATAACCCCTGATATAGAAAAAATATTGGATGAATATGAGATAAGCAGTAATGAGATAACCTTATATAAAGGTGAAGGATGTCCTTATTGCAAAGATACCGGATATAAAGGGAGAATTGCTATCTTTGAGCTGATGGTAATTACCGAAAATATTAGAGATTTAATTGGCAAGAATGTTACTACCGGAAAACTAAGGGCAGCTGCTATAAGTGAAGGAATGTGTCAGTTAAGGGAAGATGGTATAAAGAAAGTTTGCGAAGGTTTAACTACTATTGATGAAGTTTTACGAGTCGCTTCAGCTTAAGGATTGAAAGGAGTGAAGCAAAATATCTATTAATCAGAACGAAGGAAATAATTTAGAAAAACTTGAGATGCAAATATTGCAATTAAATGCCTTAAATAATATTTCTTTGGAATTAACCAGAACTACAGATTTAGATGTTCTGTTAAATAAAATAATAAAATACGCTGCAATAATTGTAAAGGCTGAAGCTGCTTCCATATTACTTTTAGATAAAGAAAAGAATGAATTATATTTTAAAGCAAGTCTGGGCAAAAAGAGTAAAGAAATAAAAAAATATAAAGTAAAAGTTGGGGAAGGTATAGCTGGCTGGGTAGCGGAAAAAGGAAAATCTCTGATAGTCGATGATGTTGTTAAGGACACAAGATGGAACAAAAGCATTGATAGATCCACAAAATTTACGACTAAATCACTTATTTGTGTTCCTTTAATTTTAGAAAAAGAAATTGTGGGAGTAATGGAAGTAATTAATAAAAAAGATACAGCATATTTCGATAAGAATGACGAAGATATCTTAAATTCTTTTGCTAACCAAGCGGTAATCGCCTTATGGAATGCAAATATTATTGAGGATTTGAATAATTATTTTATACATATTACCGAGATATTAATCCAGGCATTGGAAAATGAGTCACTTGGTCCCAAAGGATATTTTATGAGACTGGCTCGGCTGGCCACACAAATTGGTAATAAGCTGGAAATAACCGGAAAAGATTATAATAATTTATATTATGCTTCTCTACTGCATGACATAGGTAAAGTTAAATTAAGTAGAAATATTGATATTAGCTTTAATGCAGTAGGTAGTTTTAATTTGGTACAAAATGAAATTAATTTACATCCTGTAGTAGGCGCAAACATGCTTAAGCAGATTAATTTGTTTAAAGATATAATTCCTATCGTAAAACATCATCATGAGAACTATGATGGAACCGGTTATCCTGATGGATTGAGAGGTGAAGAAATTCCTCTTGCTTCACGAATAATAGCAGTAGTTGAAGATTATAGCAAAATAATTTATAATAAGCCTATAGAAAGTCATTCTGAAAACGATGAAGCACTAAATAAATTATTTTCTCTTGCTGAAACAAAGTACGACCCAAAAGTGATCAAGACCCTAAAAGAGATTATTTAAACAGTATCGAGTATCCAGTATCGAGTATATAGTAAGGAAAAAAAGAAAAAGAAGAATGACTGAAAAATAAAAAACTTTAAAGATTTGAGAATCTGGCAAACAGGAATAGAAGTTGTTAAAGATATCTATATATTGACTAAAAAATTCCCAAAGGAAGAGTTATATGGATTAACTTCTCAAATGAGACGTTCGGCAGTTTCGATACCATCAAATATTGCAGAAGGATTTAGAAGATATCATAATAAAGAATATAAACAGTTTTTGTATATATCATTAGGAAGTTGTGCCGAATTAGAAACACACAAAATAATCGCAAATGAATTAGATTATTTTAATGAAACTAATAAAACAGAACTTATTGAAAAAATAAAATATATTTGCCGGATGACAGTTAAATTAATAAATAAATTATAATCCAAATTTATATAAAATATTCTTTGTCTTAATTATTTTTACGATACTATTTTTTCTTGATACTATTTTTACTCGATACTCGATACTGTCCTAAGTTTTTTATTTTTCTTTCTTAACTCGATACTATATACTCGATACTTTCTTATAAAGGGGTGAATAAACCAATGGCTAGCTTTGTCTATAAAGTTCGTGACCGCTCCGGTAAAATCTTTACCGGAAACATGGAAGGAGAAAATAGAAACTCAGTTGTTTCTCGTCTCAGAGAAATGGATTACTTTATTACTTCGGTGAGCGAAAAAAGGGGAAATATTCTATTTTCTAAATCAATAAATCTTTTCCAAAGTATAAAACTTAGAGACCTAACCATATTTTATCGACAATTTGCTACTATGGTTAATGCCGGTTTAACTTTAGTAAACTCATTAGATATTTTAATTGAACAAGTGGAGAACAAAGCATTATCGGATATTATAAAAGTAGTTAAAGCTGATGTTGAAGCAGGCTCTACTTTAGCTGATGCCATGGCAAAATATCCTCAAGTATTTTCTGAATTATATATTAGTATGGTTAGAGCAGGAGAGATCGGAGGAGTATTAGATGATATTTTACTCAAAATTGCAGATTTAATGGAAAAAGATTATGCCCTCAGACAGAAAATAAAATCTGCTATGAGTTATCCCTCTTTTGTAGCTGGTGCTGCACTACTGATGTCTATCTTTATGTTAACTTTTATTTTACCCCAGTTTGTAGGAATATTTGATCAGTTTGGTGGAGAACTTCCGGCTCTTACCAAATTTTTTGTAGTCTTAACCGATTTATTTCAAAGATATTGGTATCTATTTTTTTTAGTTTTTGCTGCCCTGGTCGCTGCATTTTTGACTTACATAAAGACACCGAATGGTAAGTTGAATTTTGATAAATTTAAATTAAATGCTCCTATATTTGGTGAAATCAATAGAAAAGGTGCTATTGCCAGATTTACCAGAATTCTCGGAACCTTGATTAAAAGCGGAGTACCAATTTTAGAAGCATTACAAGTATCCTCTAATGCTATAGGAAACTTGGTAATATCTTCGGCTGTTATTGGTGCCAAAACAAAGATAAAGGAAGGACAGAGTATCTCTAGCCCTCTGGCGGCAAGCGGAGTATTTCCACCTATGGTTACCCAGATGATTATGGTTGGGGAAGAGAGTGGTGAATTAGAAGAAATGTTAGTTAATGTAGCAAAATTTTATGATGAAGAAGTGGATAGGGCTATAGAAAAATTAACCGCCATCATTGAACCACTTATGATGGCATTTATCGGCTTAACCGTCGGAACCATGATTATAGCTATGTACCTGCCTATATTTAATATGATAAACTTAATCCGATAAAATATGGATTTTATCTTCGTGGAACTTTGAATAGTTATAGAAAAATGCGAGTAGGGGATTGGCGAATTATTTATAGAATAGTTGATAAAAAAATTAGAATAATTGTTATTGGTAATAGAAAAGATGTTTATAAATTTGCCAACACCAGAAAATATAATGAATTCTTAATTTCGCAGGAATAATAGAGGATATAGGGACTCCTACAATTTCCTTCTTATTGAGGGAGGAGGATTAATTTGGGGGTGAATTCCTCTTTTTCTTATCCCTTGAGGTGAGGGGGTTTAAGTTGTAGAGGTTCGATTCATCGAACCTGCAATGACCAGTATTGTGATTATAACAACTAACACACAAAAAATAAACGATGATCAAATTACCGAATACCAACCCTTGGTAAAGAGTATTGCTTATAAGTTTATAAATTCCGGAGAACCCTTGGAAGACTTGGAACAAGTGGGCTATGTAGGATTAATAAACGCCTTTAATCTTTACAATCACGAAAGAAGGGTAAAATTCGAAACCTATGCTACCTGGCTTATCTCCGGAGAGATTCGTCATTATATCAGAGACAAGCACCAGGTAATAAAAATTCCCGGTTGGATGTTAAAATTAAATAAAAAAATAGACGAATTCATAATTTCCCATAAAAAGGAAAATAATAAATTTCCTTCACTTTCTGAAATATCTGAAAAATTTAACCTAACCGAAGAAGGGGTAAAAGAAATCCTAAAAGCTCGGGCAGCAGTTCAAATAGTTTCCCTTGACCAGGAACAAAGAAAATATAGTTCTGACAGCTATCCTGAAATAGATAAAATAAAGAGTAAAAATTATGAAACCTTTAAACTACCGATGGAAGATATAATTGCCTTAAAAACTGCTTTCAGAAATTTGAAAAAATTACAGCGAAAAGTAATATATTATATTTTTGAAAAAGATTTAACTCAGACTAAAACAGCTCGCAAACTGG
>DAOUWX010000081.1 GCA_030666935.1 Atribacterota bacterium
GAATTGCTTCGCTTAAATCGGTTTCTGCTACTTGAAAGGGTAGATAACAAAAGTTTAAAGAATGTTTGAGTATTATTTGATTATGAATAAGTGGGGAAAGACTATTTTCTATCTTTTTACCGATTATTCCGATTATTTTGATCTTTCCGTTAATTTCTTTTTTCATTTACACTTTCACCCTCACCTTAATCTTTTATAGAGATTGCTTCACTATGCTCGCAATGACAGATTAAAAATTAATTAAATTTTGTAAAGTTTTTTCAAAACCGGGAAAAGATATATCTATACATTCTGAATTTTTTATAACTGTTTTTCCTTCAGCTAATAAAGCAGCGACTGCTAAGGACATAGCAATTCGATGATCATTGTAACTTTCACAGACTGCTCCCTGTAATCTGGTGGGACCATTTACCGAAAAACCATCTTCTTTTTCTTTAATATCTGCCCCCATTTTTTTCAACTCACTGACTATCGCCTTTATCCTATCGGTTTCCTTTACTCTTAATTCTTTTGCTCCACCTACTATTGTTTTACCCTGCGCCTGAGTCGCCACCACCGCAATAAGGGGTAATTCATCGATTAAGAAAGGCACATTTTTTTTCTTAATCTCTACTCCTTTTAGTTTTGAATATTCTATCATTAAATCAGCCTGAGGTTCATTTGATTCTATCTGGTAATTTAAAGTATCAATCTTTGCCTTCATCTTATTTAGTATTCCGATTATCCCTGTTCTGGTTGGATTAACCCCTACTTGTTTAATTATAATTTGTGAGTCTCTCAATATACTGGCAGCTGCTATAAAATAGGCAGCAGAAGAAATATCACCGGGGATAAAAATATCCGTGCCCCTTAATTCTTTTCCGCCCATCACTTTAATTTCGGGAGGAGAAATCTCTAAATCTGCCCGCATAATCTCTAACATCTTCTCAGTATGGTCCCTGGTCGGCAGTGGTTCTTTGATAACTGTTTCCCCGGTAGTATAAAGACCAGCCAGCAAGAGGGCGGTTTTTACCTGAGCACTGGCTACCGGTAAAGTATAGTGAAGGGGATTAAGCTTATTTCCTCTAACGCTTAAAGGAGCAAACTGACCATCTTTTCTTCCCCATATATCTGCCCCCATTAATCTAAGGGGTTCGACAACTCTTCTCATGGGTCTCTTTCTGATTGAAACATCCCCACATAAAACCGAGTAAAAGTCCTGCCCACTAAGTAATCCGGTCAAAAGACGGATGGTCGTCCCTGAATTTCCCACATCAAGTATATTTTTTGGTTCTTGTAACCCGTATAACCCTTTGCCTTTTATTTTAACAGAATTATCTTTACCTAACTCTATTTCTGCTCCTAAAATCTGCATACACTCTAATGTTTTAAGACAATCCAAAGAATTTAAAAAATTATATATTCGAGTCTCTCCTTGAGCAATAGACCCTAAAATCAGAGAGCGATGAGAGATTGATTTATCTCCCGGGACAAATATATTTCCTTTTAATTTATTGATTTTCTCTAAAACAAGTTCCACTTAATTTTTCATCCTTTCTAAATCATATTCAGCAGATGCGCCTAATTCTCGGTCTACCGCCTGAACTATCGGGCTTAATTCTTTCATTAATTGAGTAAAAGTCTCAATTTTTAAAGTCTGGGCTCCATCGCTAAGTGAACTTCTGGGATCAGGGTGAACTTCGATAATTAAGCCGTCCGCACCAACGGCTATGGCAGCCTTGGCCATTGGACTTACCAGTCTCCATCTGCCGGTAGCATGGCTGGGATCTACAATTATGGGTAAATGACTTAACTTTTTTAATGCAGGAATCGCACTTAAATCTAAAGTATTACGGGTATAATTTTCAAAAGTGCGTATTCCTCGTTCACATAATATTACTTCATAATTTCCTTGAGATAAAATATATTCTGCTGATAATAATAGTTCTTCTATAGTAGCTGACATTCCTCTTTTTAATAATATTGGTTTTTTAGTTTTGCCCAATTCTTTTAGTAATACAAAATTCTGCATATTGCGAGCGCCTACTTGAAATATATCGGTATATTTACCTACCAGCTCTATCTGGTTAACCGACATCACTTCAGTTACAACTGCTAAACCTGTCTCTTCTCCGGCTTGAGCCAATAACTTTAAACCTTCTTCTCCTAATCCTTGAAAGCTGTAAGGAGAAGTCCGAGGTTTAAAAGCTCCTCCCCTTAATATCTTTGCTCCAGCAGTTTTCACTTGTTGAGCTGTTTCAAATATCTGTTTCTCATTTTCTACCACACACGGTCCAGCCATTACTACCACTTCTTTGCCGCCAATAACTACATCTTTTACTTTAACTGTGGTATCAAAACTCTTAAATTCTCTACTAGCCAATTTGTAAGGTTTTACAATACGAATAATTTCTTCCACTCCATTAAAAGCATAAAAAGGAACAGAAGCTAAATTTTCTACATCTCCGATTACTCCTAAGATAATCCGCTTTTCTCCTCGAGAGATGTGTACTTTATGCCCCATTTGGTGTAATTTTTGTATCACTTTTTCTACATCAGCATCATCAGTTTTGCCATTCATTACGATAATCATTTAGACTCACTCTCCTTTAAATTTAAGATCTCTTTAACTAAATCTTTTCTTAATATTTCTGCTCCTCTTAAATAGCAATGCTTTATTTCTGTTTGACTTTTTTGGCAATTTATCTGGATTAATATTCGAATACATTTTGACAGGCTACCTGGAACATCTATTTCTTGCATATCGAAAAGGGGGACTCTATCCCAGCCTAATTCTCGTGCTGTCTGAGCAGGAAAAGCAGCATTTAAATCAGAAGTAACACTAAAAAAAATACTTACTATATCTTCAATTATGAAATCATTTTCTCTTTTTAAAGCAATCAATAATTCTTTGGTCTTTTCGATAATTTCTTCTTTTGTATTGCTATCTACAGTTATAGCCCCTCTTATTCCTCTTACTAACATACTCTCACCTCTTTTTAAAAACCTTTTATAAAATAATAAAGGTCATAGGAATTTAAAAAACCTATGACCTTTATATATAATAAATATACAAAGATATCACAGGCATAAAACCGATGTCTATGCCTATGATATCCTATTTTTAACTTCTAAGATGTTAAGGCATAAACATCGGTGGAATAATAGTAGTAATAAAAATTAAAGGAATTTATTGATTTAGTAAATTCTCTTTTTGTATCCACCTTGTCTACTCCTTAACATTTTTTAAGATATTAGCACACCATTCTACTTCTGTCAAATATTTAAAACAGTATCGAGTCTCGAATATATAGTATATAGTTAAGAAAGAGAAAGAAATACAAGAAAAAATAGCGAATAGGAGGGACTGTATCAAGTTAAGAAAGCGAAAAAAAAGATAGGAAAAAGAAGAAAAGTTCATACTAACACATTTATTTAGGAACAGCGGCCTTTCTTAGTCGCTCCATTATTGCCATACCCAAACCATGTTCTTCTAAACCTTCAGCAATAATAATCTCAAATCCTTCTTTATCAAAACTCCTTAAGGTTGCGAAGAGATTTGCCGCACAAACGTCTAACTCACTGCCTTTACCTATAACTTTAACTTCAAATCTATCATATTTATTCTGATTTTCTTCTTTGGCCATTATCCCAACTTTAAATCCTTGTGCCTTATATTCGGAAGCTATTTGACGAACTTTTTCTACCTGGGTTTCCCCTTTCTCTTCCACTAAAATTAGTCTTGCTTGAGGAGAATAATGACTGTTTAACATTCCCGGAGAACGAAAACCTTCTTCTAACTCCTTACTTATTTTTACCTGGCCAATTACTTCTTTTAATTTTTCCACTGATATCCCCCCTGCTCTCAGTATCCGGATAGGTCTAGCAGTTATATCGAGAACAGTAGATTCTACCCCTACTTTTGTTTTTCCTCCATCTATAATCATCTCTATTTTACCATCTAAATCATCAGCTACGTGTTGAGCAGTAGTGGGGCTTGTCCTTCCAAAAAAATTGGCACTGGGAGCCACTATAGGAGTTTGAGCTTCTCTGATTAGATTCAAGGCAATATTATCAGCAGGCATCCTTACAGCAACTGTATCTAAACCTGCAGTTATAATGTCTGAGACTAACTCAGATTTTTTAAGAACCAAAGTAAGGGGACCCGGCCAAAATGCTTTGGCTAATTTTAGAGTTACCGAGGGAACTTGCCTGGACAATCTATACAATTCTTTTATATCGGCAATATGAACAATTAAAGGATCATTAAATGGTCTTCCTTTGGCTTGAAATATTTTCGCAACCGCTTTCTCATTGAGGGCATCTGCCCCCAACCCATAGACTGTCTCAGTAGGAAAAGCCACCAGGTCACCTTTTTTTATTTCTTCTGCGGCTATTTTAATTTTAGCTAAATCTATCCTTTTGGGATTTATTTCTAATATTTTGGTTTTCATTATAATATTTTTAATATTTTATATCTTAATATTCCAATAGGAACTTCAATCTCTACCTCTTCTCCTTCCTGGTGACCTAAAAAGGCCTGCCCCAAGGGAGAATTTAGGGATATTTTATTCTGAGTAAAATCTATTTGATCCTCCGGGACAAAAATATATTCTACCTTTTCCCCGGAACCTAAATTTTTCAGCTTTAGAGTTGTGCCTATGCCAATTCCTTCTGAACAGCAATCTTCGTCTACTACTTTAGCCCGACTTAATTTTTGCTTTAATCTGACAATATTTATTTCGTTCATACGTTGAGCTTCCTGAGCAATATTATATTCTGCATTTTCAGTTATATCTCCATACTCTAAAGCCCGACTAATATCGTTTTGTATTTCTTTTCTTTTTTCTCCCTCTAAATACTTTATCTCTTCTTTTAAATTTTCTAAACCTTCTATGGTTAAAAATATTTCGTTATTGTTCACTTTTATCCCTCTTTTGTCTTATCAATTTTACTGATTAATATAATATTTCTCTTTTATGAATTTCATTGATATTAAAAAAAGCAGGTAAATAGTTCCTGCTCAGCTTAAAACTATATTTTACTTTATAAAAATGGTGGCGCAAGGGGGAATTGAACCCCCGTTTGCTGATTGAGAGCCAGCTGAATTAACCACTATTCGATTGCGCCGGAACCAATTGACCAATTAAACTAGTCGTTAGTGAATAGTCGTCAGTAAAGAAAATACATGATAATGCAATTCAACGATTTACTAATTAATACATGTTCTTTTCTCTTTGTCTTATTCTTTGCATTTTCTTCACTAAATACCAACGACTAAATACTATTCCTCACACTACAACTATCCGCTGTACTATGCGCTACCGCACCTATGCGCGATATGCTAACCAATGAAAATGGCTGAGGGAGGTGGGCTCGAACCACCGCTCCCAGATCCAGAGTCTGGTGTCCTACCACTAGACGATCCCTCAACTCAAGAATATTTTTTCTTTATTCTATTTTATACTAAATTGTGTTATTTGAAAAGTCTAATTAATTATTTTTTCACTTCTTTTATTTTTTCTATAGCTTCCTTTAAACGTTTAACAGTCTTGTTCTGACCTAATACTACTATCAATTCGAACAGACCAGGACCTACTTTTTTACCGCTAAGCGAAACCCGGGTAGGATGGATTATTTGACCACCTTTTATTTGTAAAGAAGAGGCAACTTCTCTTACTGCACTTTCAATACTTTCTTCGTCCCAGCATTTAAGAGCAAAAAGCTTTTCCTGTAAGGTCTGCAAAATACCCGGTACACCTTCCTTGTTTAGTACGCTGTCAAAGGCTTGAGGTTCAATATCTATTTTATCCACAAAAAAATAATCGGCATAGTCAATAAATTGGGAAAAATTTTTAATCCTTCCCTGCAGCAATTTTACTACTTCTTTTATGTACTCATTTTTTGCCAGAGAAAGACTTTCTTCATTTTCAATATAATTAGCCTCTTTAAGAAAAGGAAGAAGCATTTTAGTTAAGGAATCGATAGACATCTTCTTTAAATATTCACTATTAAACCAATTTAGTTTTTCCATGTTAAAAACGGCGGCATGTTTGGAAATTTTATCCAGAGTAAATTCTTTAATTAACTCTTCTTTTGAGAAAATTTCCTTTTCGCCCCCTGAAGACCAGCCTAAATGCGCAATATAGTTTACTACCGCCTCCGGGATATAGCCCATCTTTTTATATTCCATAACCGAAGTAGCTCCGTGGCGCTTACTCAGCCTGGCGTGGTCTTGCCCCATAATCATGGGGATATGAGCAAATTTTGGTACACCAAATCCCAGGGCTTCATATATTACTATCTGTTTGGGAGTATTAGAAATATGGTCATCTCCCCTCATAACGTCAGTAATCTTCATTAAGACATCATCAACAACTACTGCATAATTATAAGTGGGAATTCCGTCTGATTTCATTATTACAAAATCACTTAACAGCCCGCCGTCAAAAGTTACTTCACCTCTTAATAAATCATTAAAGGCAATTTCCCTGGTAGGAATTTTAAGTCTTATTACCCGCTTTCTACCTTCTGCTTCATATTTCTTCTTATCCTCTTCGCTAAGGTTCAAACAATGTCTATCATACTTAAGAGATTTGTTTTCTTTTGACTGTTTTTCTCTGCTCTTAGCCAATTCTTCTCTGGTACAATAACAATAATAAGCTTTTTTGTCTTTTAGTAATTGCTCAGCATATTTCTGATAAAGATGCAATCTCTGCATCTGATAATAAGGACCATATTCCCCGCCTTTTCCGGGGCCTTCATCCCAGTCTAACCCCAGCCATTTCATGCCTTCCAATATTACATTTACTGCTTCTTCGGTAGATCTTACTTGATCGGTATCTTCAATACGTAAAATAAAAGTCCCATTATAATATCTAGCATAGAGCCAATTAAATAAAGCCGTTCGGGCTCCTCCAATATGCAAATAACCAGTTGGGCTGGGGGCAAACCTAACCCGTATTTTTTTGTCTTCCATTCTTCCTCCATCCTTATTAGTCGTTAGTATATAGTATTTAGTATATAGAAAAGAACAAAGCTTCTACTACATTTCTCTAAACTTGCAGGACAAATGTCCTCCGTTTTCACGAGAACAGGTCCACTGTCTATTAATCGAGAATTTTTAGTTATCATATATAGCTAAAAGCTAAAAACCATAATTCAAAACTCAAAACTTTTTTCTCGTATCTTGTGTAGCGTGTTGTAACATTAGTATATAACATATAGTTTTTAGACTGGGGGTTCGATTTATTGAACTCCTAGTATTTCTTTTTCTTGGCTATATACTCGATACTCAATACTATATACTGTTTTTCTATACATTATACGTTATTTTTAATAAGAAACAAGAATATTATAATATAAAAATTATGATAACACAATCTTTTAAGTATAGTATTGCGTATCGAGTTAAGAAAGAGAGTTGGAGAAAAAAGAAGGCTGGAAAACAAAGATTAGGTAGTAAGAATCCAAAATTTTTAACATGAACTTATTTAACTAATTCTGAAACCGGGACTATTTCTATGCCAGCTTTAATCAATTCAGGAACCATCCTCTTCAGTACGTAAAAAGTATCTATACGGCTATGACCAATAGCAATAACCTCTCCTTCTCTCAAGGCAGTCTCTTGAACTTCTAACATCTGTCCTTTAATATATTCCATATCGTTCTCATTGTCCAAAAAGACTGACCTAACCGCAGATTTAATTTCCATCTCTTGGGCTACTTCATAGGCAATGGAATCCTTAGTGGTTATACTATCTATGAAAAATAAATTATATTCTCTAATTTCTTCTAAAATTATCTCCATAATTTCTCTATCTTCAGTGATCTTTGA
>DAOUWX010000266.1 GCA_030666935.1 Atribacterota bacterium
CTAAAAATTTAAAGCTAAAAGCGAAAAACCATAATTCAAAACTCAAAATTTTTTCTCTTAATGCTAAATTTTAAGTTCTGTTTTTACTTCTTTATCTTTTCGTTTTTGCTATATAGCATACAAAATAAGAAAAATGAAACTTAATAGATAAAATAATGCATTTATATTTTAAATTTTGAGCTATGGGTTTACGTTTTGCGCTTTTCGTTTTTCGTTTTATTACTACTCACTATATGCTAATTTTATTATTCTTTATTTTTATCATTCTCCATAAGCTCTCGCCAAATATCAGTTAGAGTTACTATCCCCACTATTTTCCCATCTCGCAAGACGGGGAGTCTTTGATTTTTATTTCTGATAAGTAGATCCGCCGCTAAAACTTCGTTATCATCTTCATCAATAGTAATAATATTTTTTCTCATAAATTCTTCTACCGGACGTTGAGAATATTCTTTTAAACTTTTAGATAATTGTATGAATTCAGAAAGAATAGAATTACTATTTATAATTCCCAAATAGTTCGGTAGAGTAGCTCTGATTATGTCGTGTAAAGATATAAATCCGACAACCTCTTGATTGTTGCTAACCACTGGGAGCCCGGTAATTTTTTGCCTGGATAATATTCCCAGTAAATCTACTAATTTGCATATGGCTAAGACACTGGTAACATCCCGAATCATAATGTCCTTTATTTTCAATTAGATTATCCTCTCTCTCTATTTTCTCTTTATAATTTCTTAACATTAACACATTGAAAACATTTCTCTACTTCTTCCCTTGAGCTAAATTCCTCTTCTTCTCTTAAGGCGCTGGCTAAAGCGCAGGACATAGAAAATCTTATTGCTTCCTCAATATTTTTCCCCTCTTCGGTTAAAGTAATTGCAAATCCCGCAACCAAAGCATCGCCTGCGCCGATTAAATTTACGATTTTATGGTAGGTACTCTCTGCAAACCATATTTCATCTTGGGTGGCAATTAAATCTTTTTTATTTTGCAGAGAGACTACACCTATTTTAGCGCCTCTTTGGATAATTTGCTTTGCTGCTTTAATAGCATCTCCTTCTTTATTTATTGTGATTCCGAATACTTTGTTACTTTCTCTAAGGTCGGGTTTAGCCAAAAAAGGGCCTTCCTCCAAACCTTTTATAAATTGTTCTCCGGAAGCATTTAATATAGTTTTTACCCCTCTTTCCTTGGCAATAGAAATTAAATCACCATATATGTTTACAGGAATCCCTCGAGGCAAACTTCCGGAAAGTGTAACTACTCTACACTGAGACATAACCCGATAAAAGATTGATTTTAACATCTCTAAGTCATATTCTGTAATTTTAGGTCCTGGTTCGCTAAGCAAGGTATGCTCTCCCGTTTTTTTATCTGAAATAATTGTATTACTTCTGGTCTTCTCTTCGATATGCCAAAAATTAGTAGTTACACCTAATCCTCTTAATTCCTCCTCAATCATTCTCCCTCTACCACCACCTAAAAACCCCATAGCGATAGTTTCTTTGCCACATCCTCTAACAGCTTTGGAGACATTTATACCTTTACCACCAGAAGTGGTATGTGCATTTAAAACTTTGTTGTAATGATCTATTTTTAAATTATCAACATCTAAAATCACATCTATTGCAGGGTTTAAGGTAACAGTACCTATCATATCTTATCCCTTCCTTTTTATTGTACTAATTTTTTTCGATATTTTTAAAATTATAGCCTAATTAATTAAATTTTACAATCTTTACATGCAGTATCGAGTATATAGTATCAAGTATCGAGTTAAGAAAAAGAATTACCACTAAAGTTTATACTAATTCGTATGTATTTAGTTGGTTATTTAGTTAACTGGTTAAAATAGCGAAAAATTAAAAGTGCAAAACAAAAAATTACTCGTTCTTCTGTTATTCCCACATTACTATATCATTTACAGCCTGGGAAATGGGAATTCAGGAGCTAAAATACAATATAGGCCATAATATGTAGAACGCATTCCCTATCCCTTTGGCGTGAGAGTGATCACTGTAAACTGAAAATCAAAAACTGATAACTTATAATTTACCTTTTATTTCTAACCAATTAACCAGGTAACTAGCTAACAAGCGAACTAATTTTTGCGCTATCCGCTATCCTATAGATATGCTATTCAAAAAATACTTGAAATAGTTTAATTATTATAACTCCGCAAATAAACCCGCCAATATGAGCGAACCAGGCTACTCCTCCTTCGCCTGTTCTAACTGCCAAAGAAGATATCCCATATAAAAATTGGTATATTATCCAAAAACCTAAGACTACTACCGCGGGAATCTTAATCAATCTTATAAAAAAACCAAAAATAATAACTGTAGTTACTTTAGCTCGAGGATAAAGCAACAAATATGCACCCAATACTCCAGCTATTGCTCCACTTGCTCCCACCATTGGTACTTTGGAATCAGGATTAATAAATATCTGTGTGAGAGCGGCAGTTATTCCACAAAAAAGATAAAAGATTACAAATTTTTTTCTACCCAAATAATCCTCTACATTATTTCCGAATATCCATAAAAACAACATATTTCCCAATAAGTGAATAATACTGCCATGCATAAACATTGAGGAAAATATAGTTAAATAGATAGGTGATGGACCTGAAGGAAAAAGATCAATACGATGAGTAATTTCAAAAGGAAGCAATCCCATTGAATAGATGAATTCAGTAAACCTTTCACCTAAGGATATTTGATATAAATATACTATTGAATTCAGCACAATTAATACTACCGTTATTAAGGGAAATTGTTTTGTTGGGACATCATCCCAAATGGGAAACATAAAAATATCACACCTCAATTAGTCGTTAGTTTATTATATTCTGGCTTCTACATTATTCACTATTCACCAAATTTTATTAACAAAAATATTATAACATAATTTAGTATATGCTATATTATGAAGAAAATAAAGAATTAGCGTGGAGCGTAGAGCGTATAATAAGAAAGCGGAAAACTAAAAGCGTAAAGTGCAAAAGCAAAGCTAAAAACTTAAAATTAAGAAATCAGTAACGTATAATATATAGAGGCACGATACATCGTGCCTAAGGCAAATAAAAA
>DAOUWX010000080.1 GCA_030666935.1 Atribacterota bacterium
AGTGAATTAATTAAAAAATTTCCTGAAGGAAAAATAGAAATAGAGTGTTTAGACAATAATATTACTACTGTTAAAGAAAACAGTTCTAATTATAAAATCTTAGGATTTTCTGCAGAAGAGTTTTCTAATTTTCCGGAAATAAAAATGAGAGCCAAAACTAAACTAAATCAAAAATTATTTAAAGAAGCAATTCAACAGGTTATATTTGCCACATCACGTGATGAAAATAGAAATTTTTTAAACGGAGCTCTATTTAAAATAACGGATAATAAAATAGAGGTGGTTACCACTGATAGCCATAGATTATCTCTTAAAAATATTAAACTAACAAATATAGAAAACCCTTTAAGGGAGAGAGTAGAAGTTATTATTCCTTACCGTGCCCTTTCAGAATTATCCAGGCTCCTTTTAGATAATGAGGAAGTGTTTACGGAAGTCAGAATTGGAGAAAAACAGATTATGTTTATCTTATTTCCTGACGGTCAGAAGAACAGTATAAGAATATATTCCCGGTTAATAGAAGGGCAATTTCCAGATTATCACCAAATTATTCCAGATTCCTTTAAAACTGAGATAAAAGTGAACACCGAAGAATTTAGGGATAAAATGGAAAGAATTTCTCTTTTTGTAAGGGAAGATTTAAATACAGTAAAAGTGGAAGCTGTTAATAAAAGAGATGACCAAAAAGAGGAAAGATGTGAAATAATTTTAAAAGCAGAGAGTTCGAGCACTGGAGAAGCTTTTGAAAAAATTTCTTGCTTAAAAAAAGGAGAAGATATTCTTATAACTTTCAACACCGATTATATTTTAGACGTATTAAGGATAATAAAAAAAGAAAGCACTATAATAAAATTAAATGACCCGCTTAATCCGGTAATTATTACTCCGGACGAAGACAAAGATTACACTTATATTTTAATGCCGGTAAGGGCAGAATAACTCGTATCGCGCACCGCGTATCGAGTATTGCGTTAAAAAAAATAAGAATTTAAAACCTAAAACTGTTTTCATGTGGGGTAGACCTACTAAAGCCCCCACAATAATAAAATATATTGTTTTTTTTGTGGGGGACGGATGAAACCGCCCCTTAATTCGGAAACAGATGAGTTCGTCCTTTAGGTATGATGCATCGTGCCCCCACACTGACCCGGCATTAATTCTTTATCTAACTAACTAGGTAACCAACAAACTATATAACCAAATATATACGCTCTAGACTATCTCTCTCCACACTATACAATATTTCTCCTTTACGTTATACTTATACATAGTATAAAAACACAGAAGAGGAAGAAAAAACTTGTATTTTAAAAAAGTAAAGTTGAAAAACTACAGAAATTTTTCCAGCCTATCTATTGACCTTGATTCCAATCTTAATATTTTTATCGGAAATAACGCTCAGGGTAAGACTAATTTATTAGAAGGATTAAACTTAATAATTAAAGGAAGCTCTTACAGAACAAAAGAGGACAGGGAAGCAATAAAGTGGAACAACGAAAGTGCCTATTTATTTGGAGAAATATATAAAGATGGCGAAAATATTCAAATAGCCTTATCTTTAGAGAAGAAATCAGAGGATTTTTATAAAAAGAAACTAATTAAAACAATAAAAATAAACCAAAATGTCCAGAAAAAAGCCACTTTAAATAAAGAATTTAAAGGAGTGGTGTTTTCTCCCGAGCACCTGCAGATAATAAAAGGCGCCCCTTCTTTAAGAAGAAAATTTTTAGACGAGCAGATATCCCAAATTTACCCTTTATATTATAAATATCTTTCAGAATATTATAGAATTTTAGGACACCGCAACAATATTCTAAAGAAGGAAATTAATCAAAAAAAGAAGAAAGAACAACTTCTTATATGGGATCCCCGGCTGATAGAGAGGGGATCTTTTTTGATTTTAACCAGAATTAAATTTATAAAAAAAATAAACCACCTGGCCCATGAATTTCATCAAAAAATTACCAAGGAAAAAGAAAATATAGATCTAACCTACCAAAGCAATATACTAAAGGATCAAGAAGAAAACATTTCTTCCATAAATAAAGAATTTAAAGATAAATTAGAAGAACATAGAGAGAAAGAGATAGAACAGAGAACCACTTTACTCGGCCCCCACCGGGATGATTTTTCGGTATATATCAACGGATTTAATATCGCCTCTTATGGCTCACAAGGTCAGCAACGAACAGTTGTTTTATCTTTGAAATTATCCGAATTAGAACTAATTAAAGAAAAAGAGGGGGTCTACCCCATATTTTTCTTAGATGATGTTATGTCAGAATTAGATGAGGACAGAAGGCATTTCTTGTTAGCATTAATTATTGATAAAAAGGTCCAGACTTTTATTACCAGTATAAATCTGGATTATTTTAATAGTAATATCAAAGAAAAAAGCAGGATATTTAAAATAGAAGAGGGGAAGATAATTAATTTATGAAAAAGAGAGACATAGTTCCCTTTAAGACAGCCCTGGAAAAATATTTTAAAGAGAAAAAATGGAGCAAAAAGATAAAAGGGTATCAAATAATCAGCAATTGGGAGAACCTGGCAGGCAAAAAGATTGCTCAATCTTCCCAGCCAATTAAAATACAGGATAAGTGCCTTTTTTTGGCTGTAAAAAGCAATGTGTGGGCTAATGAACTGAATTTAAGAAAAGGAGAGCTTATCGAAAAAATCAACCGGGAAGCGGGAGAAAAAATAATTTCTAACATCCTGTTTAAAATCCGAAGGTCTCATTTTAATGATGGTTAAACGGGGATTTAAGAGACGCTAAAGAGGGTGACGAATTTTGACATAAGTGCTAAAATATAGTAAAATTAATAAGGTTTTTAAAATAATAAATTGAATCTTCACAGTAAATTATAAAAATAAAAACCGTAGCGGCAAGCTGCGGTTTCATTTTGATAGGAGTTTGCACTGTTGCCAAAAAGAAAAAAGAAGATTAATAAGTCAGACAATCAATATACTGCTAAGCAGATACAGGTATTAGAGGGCTTAGAGGCAGTTAGAAAAAGGCCCAGCATGTATATCGGGAGTACTTCAAGTAGAGGGTTGCATCATCTTTTAGACGAAGTAGTAGATAACAGCATTGATGAAGCGATGGCCGGTCATTGCAAGAAGATAGAAGTGGTTATCCACCCCGATAACAGTGTTACTGTAACTGATGACGGGCGGGGAATCCCGGTTGACATTCACAAAGAAACTAAATTACCGGCGGTAACCATAGTGCTGACCAAACTTCATGCCGGCGGCAAGTTTGGAGGAAGTGGATACCGGGTTGCCGGTGGACTGCACGGAGTAGGTATTTCAGTTGTAAATGCCCTTTCGGAATGGCTGGAAGTAGAAGTAACCCGAGATAAAAAAATATTTTTTCAGAGATTTGAAAAAGGGGATGCCGTATCCGGTTTGCAAATAATAGGAAAATCTTCCCGCACCGGGACTAAAATTACCTTCAAGCCCGATTCGGCTATTTTTGAGGACACTAACTTTGATTTTGATAATATTACTCACCGGTTAAGAGAAATCGCTTTTCTAAACGCCGGGGTCAAGATTGATTTAAAAGATGAAAGGGAAGAGAACAAAGAAATCTCTTATAAATATAATGGAGGGATAAGTGAATTTGTCAGTTATTTAAACAAGAACAAAGACGTTTTATTTTCAAAGCCTATCTGTTTTAAAGGGAAGAAAGATGATATAGAAGTAGAAGTCGCCTTACAATATAATGATGGTTATATAGAAAATATCCTTTCTTTTGCTAACAACATAAATACCGAAGAAGGCGGAACCCATTTGGCGGGGTTTAAAGCCTCTATAACCAGAATAATAAATGATTATGCCCGCAATAATTTAGTGTCTAATGGCAGAAAATCATCCTTAAAAGAAGGAGAAAGCAATCTTTCCGGTAATGATGTAAGAGAAGGATTGACCGCCGTAATCAGTGTAAAATTATTAAACCCTCAGTTTGAAGGACAAACTAAAACCAAACTGGGAAACAGCGAAGTAAGATCAGTAGTATCTTATATTGTGGGAGAAGGTTTAAACAATTTCCTTAACGAAAATCCAAGTGTGAGCAAGAGAATATTGGCTAAATCCATTTCTGCCTTAAATGCCAGGGAAGCAGCTAGAAAAGCTCGAAATTTAATCCGACAAAAAAACGGAATATTAGGATTGGGTACTCTTCCCGGAAAATTAGCCGATTGTTCGGAAAAAGACCCTCTATTTAGGGAGATATTTTTAGTAGAGGGTGATTCCGCGGGAGGCTCTGCCAAACAAGGGAGAGATAGGAGATTTCAAGCCATCCTGCCTTTAAGGGGCAAGATTCTGAACGTAGAAAAAGCACGCTTGCATAAAATATTAGACAATAACGAAATAAGATCCATGGTTACCGCTTTAGGTATAAATATCGGGGAAGATTTAGACATAGAAAAACTAAGATATTATAAAGTTATTATAATGACTGATGCAGATGTCGACGGAGCCCATATAAAAACTCTGCTTTTAACTTTTTTCTTCCGTTATATGAAACCGTTAATCGAAAGAGGAAATATATATATTGCCCAGCCACCTCTCTACAAAGTTGAATATAATAAAAAGAGCCACTACTTATTTAATGACCAGGAATTGGAAGATAAGTTAAAAGAGATAGAAGGCAATCCCCGAATTCAGAGGTATAAAGGCTTAGGCGAAATGAACCCTGAACAGTTATGGGAGACCACCATGAACCCGGAAAACAGAGTTCTAAAGAGAATAGAGCTGGAAGACAATATAGAAGCAGAAGATATGTTCACCATTTTAATGGGGAACAAAGTTGAGCCCAGAAGAGATTTTATATACAAACATGGCTTAGAAGTGAAGGATTTGGATTTTTAAATTAGTCGTTAGTGAAAATAGTGAATAGTATTTAGTGAAGAGGAAGAGCGCATAGCGTATAGGAGTGAGTAGTAAGTATAGTCGGTTAGCTGGTTGCCCGGCTTACCAGGTGAAAACAAATACAAAATGCAAAATACACGATGAGATTGTTACTTCCTGATAAATCAGGACTCGTATGACAGATTAATAGAAAATAATTTAGTTTTGGTAGTCAAGTAAATAACAAATAGGGATAGACAGGCGAGACGCCTGTCCTACGAATAGGTCAATTGGTCAATCGGCTAATTGGTCAATTGATGAATTGGAGAATCATGAAAGAAGAAGAAAAAAAAGATAATTTAAACAATAAAGAAGAAAAAGAAGAAGAGGAAGAACCAGAAGAAAAATTTGCAGAAATAACCAGAGATTTGCCTACTGATGTCGGAGGTGAAATAAAAGATGCCTATCTCAGTTACGCTATGAGCGTAATAGTTGGGCGAGCCTTACCCGATATCCGCGATGGATTAAAACCGGTTCATCGCCGGGTATTATATTCTATGGAAAAAATGGGCAACACCCCTGATAAGGCCTACAAAAAATCAGCTCGAATAGTAGGAGACATAATAGGTAAATACCACCCTCATGGCGATGTAGCAGTATATGACACACTTGTAAGAATGGCCCAGGATTTTTCCTACCGCTACCCCCTGGTAGACGGGCAGGGGAATTTTGGTTCAGTTGATGGTGATTCCGCAGCTGCCATGCGATACACGGAAATACGAATGTCAAAGATTGCCCAAGAATTATTGGCTGACATAGACAAAGAAACAATCGATTTTGCTCCTAATTTTGATAATTCCCTTGAAGAGCCGAGAGTTTTACCGGCTAAAATTCCCCACCTTTTACTTAATGGTACTTCGGGGATTGCTGTAGGAATGGCTACCAACATTCCTCCGCATAATTTAGGAGAAGTGGTTGATGGTGTAGTAATGATAATCGAAGATCCGCAAGTTTCCGTTGAAAAATTGATGACCGCAATTGAAGGCCCTGATTTTCCCACCGGTGGTATAATTTGCGGCAAAATGGGAATAAGAAGCGCATATGAAACCGGAAAGGGAATCATAAAAGTACAAGCTGCAGTATTTACCGAGGGAGTAGATGGTGAAAAAAACGGAGGGAAGAAACCCCCCCGTATAATAATCAAAGAACTCCCTTATCAAACAAATAAAGCAAAGTTAATAGGGGACATTGCCCAGTTGGTTCAGGATAAAAAGATTCTTGATATTACTAATCTGAGGGACGAGTCAGACAGAAAAGGGATGCGGGTAGTCATTGAATTAAGGAGAGGTGCTAATGCTGACATAGTGTTGAACAATCTGTACAAGCACACCAAGATGAAAACTATCTTTGGGATTAATCTTTTAGCGATTTCCGAAGGCCGTCCAAAACTCTTTAATTTAAAAGAGATGTTAGAATGCTTTTTGGCCCACCGTAAAGAGGTGGTGGAAAGAAGAACCAGATATGAATTAAAAAAAGCCAGAGAAAGAGCCCATATTTTAGAGGGGTTGAAAATTGCCCTGTCTAATATTGATGAAGTAGTGCAGATTATTAAAAAATCAGACAATGTAAAAACGGCGCATGCCAAGCTGAAAAATAGATTTGGCTTAAGCGATATTCAAGCACAGGCCATTTTAGATATGAAGCTGCAGCGTCTTACATCTTTGGAAACCGAAAAGATCTTAGAAGAATATTTAGAATTGATAAAACGCATTGCTTATTTAGAAGATATATTACAAAATGAAAAGAAGCTTATGTTGATAATTAGAGACGAGCTGTTAAAGATGAAGGATAAATACGATGATGAAAGAAGGACTGAGATAGTAGAAGACGAAGAAGAGTATGAGATTGAAGATTTCATTAGCTTAGAAGACATTGTAATAACTTATACCCGGGATGGATATTTGAAGCGCCTTCCTTTGAGCACTTACAGAAAACAGAGAAGGGGAGGAAAAGGTAAAATTGGCATGACCACTAAACTAGAAGACCTTGTAGATCAAGTGTTTGTTACTACCAACCTTCATGATATCTTATTTTTCACCAGCAAAGGGATAGTTTATAGAAGGAGAGCATACCAAATTCCTGAGGGAGGGAGAACTTCCCGAGGAGTTGCCATAGTTAATTTATTGGGCATTGAGAAAGATGAACATATTACTACAATTATTCCTATAAAAAGCAATGAAATTGCAGAATCGAAAGAAGAAAATAACGAAAAGTATCTGTTTATGGCTACCAAAAAAGGAAAAATAAAAAAGGTTCCCCTTTCCCATTTTTATAATTTAAGATATGTAGGAATTGTCGCTATACGTCTCCTTCCAGAGGATGAATTGATCGGAGTAAGGCTTGCCGGCGAAGAAGATAAGATAATTTTAACTACCAAAAGAGGGAATTCTATTTGTTTTTCAGGGAACCAAATAAGGCCCTTAACCAGGGTCGCTTGTGGTTCAAAAGGGATATCTATAAATGAAAATGATCATCTTTTAAATATAAGTTTATTTAGTCCGGAAACAGATGAAGACTTGTTAATAGTTACTGAAGGCGGAATTGCTAAAAGAACCCCCCTAAAGAAGTTTAGAGAATTCAAGAAACGGGGGGGCAAAGGAGTAAGGTCTATTAAATTAACCAAAGAAAAAGGTCTGGTAGTAGCAGTTAAGGTGGTAAAAGAAGAAGATGAAATAGTGTTAATCAGCCAAAATGGGATTGTTATCAGGGTTCCGGTTAAAGAAGTTCATAAAACAGGAAGATATACACAGGGAGTTAAGGCAATGAACCTTGCTCCGGAAGACATAGTGGCCAGCGTTGCTCTGGTGTCGAGTGAAAACATCGAGTTGAGCTAAATAGGAAAGTCTTCGAAAAGGGAATTTAAAACCAGCGGCAAAGAAACCCTTAACCTTAAAGGCTGATCGCCAAAGTATCAGGTATTATACTGAAGGATTGCATAAATTAGGTACTGCCGGTTCAGTTGAAGCAAGAGAATATAG
>DAOUWX010000277.1 GCA_030666935.1 Atribacterota bacterium
CAAAACTCAAAACTTTTTCTATCAATATAAAATTTTAAGTTCTTTTTTGTTTCTTATCTTTTCATTTTTGCTATATAACATACGAAATATGAAAGATGAAAATCAATATATAAAGCAATGTATTTAAATTTTAAATTTTGAGCTATGGCTTTGCGTTTTGCGCTTTGCGTTTTTCGCTATAAACTATACGCTCTACGCTAAACGCTATACGCTAGTTTGCACGAGATACGATTCACGAGATACGAATTAGGGTTTACGGAAAAAAAGGAAATTCATATACAATTAAACTATATTATTAAAGAAGGAGGTATGCGTTATGCCGATGCCAAAAAGAAAAACATCAAAATCGAGAAGAGATAAAAGACGAACACACTGGAATTTGAATGAAGTAAATTTAGAGGAATGCCCGAGATGCCACGAGATGAAATTACCCCACAGAGCATGCCTTGAATGCGGTTATTATAATGGAAAAGAAATTATTTCATCTTCTGAAAAAAAAAGTAAAAAGAAATAAGTTATAAAACATTATTATTAGATATGAGAAAGTGTCATAGTTAATTTATTAAACTGTGGCACTTTTTTTATTTTTATTTCTGCCTTATGCAAAATCATTGTAAACTTTAATAGGGTAGTTAGATTAAAGGAACAATACTACTTTTTTGTATCTTTTCTTCTCTTTATCAATTCGATTGTATAGGAATTTTCTTTTTCTGTAAGCCCTCGTTTTAATAGATACTCGCTTAGCAAGGCAAGCGAAAAGCAGTAAAACAGAGAGGGCACAATTCATTGTGCCCTTACAAAAGAAAATTATAGGCACGGTGTGCTGTGCTGTGTTTTCTTGCACTAACGACTATTCACTATTTACTAACGACTAATTTAATACGCGATACGGATTTATGCAAAAAATGCTTGATTTTTAGAGGCGACTAATGTATAATACTTACATTTAGTAGCAGCTAATAATAGGTGCTATTAATAAATTTAAAATAGGCGGCCGGGAAAATGGTTCGAAATATAAGTAAATTAGAAAGACAAAAAGGAATAAAAGAATATATTTTAAAGGATCCATTTTTGTCTGACAAAAAACTTGCGGAATTATTTAACTTTAGTGTGCAAACTATTCGATTAGATCGACTGGAGATGGGTATTCCTGAAATGAGAAAACGAATAGTACAAGTTGCCAAAGATACTTCTTCAAGTGATAAGGTAAAATCTCTGAGTAAAGAAGAAATTGTTGGCGAATTAATAGATTTGGAGTTAGGTAAGAATGCCATTGCCATTTTAAAAACTACAAAAGATATGGTTTTTAACAAAACAGGAATAGTTAGAAGTCATTATATATTTTCTTTAGCCGATTCATTGGCAATTTCCATCATTGATGCAGAAGTAGCCCTAACCGGAGTTGCCCGCTTAAGCTATAAAAAACCTGTATATGCCGGACAGACCTTGGTAGCCAAGGCAAGAATTGCCCGCAATAAGGGCAATAAATATTTAGTATCAGTCCACGTAAAGACCGACCAAAAGGAAGTATTTACGGGGAAATTAGTAATTTTTACCGTTGACAATAACCTAAAAAAGGAGAAAAACTAGATGAAAATAGCTCTTGACGCTATGGGAGGAGATTATGCCCCCAAGGAAGCTGTTAAAGGCGCAATTTTGGCCTTGGAAGAAAGAAACTTAGAGATTATTTTATTAGGTGATATAGAGAAAATCAATGAAGAGTTAATAAAACATAAATTTAAAGAAGATAAATTGTCGGTTATAAATTGTAAAGATTATATTGAGACTGGTGAATTTCCTTTAGATGCCATACGAGGTAAAAGGGATTCCTCTATAGTAGTTGGAACAAAATTAATAAAAAATAATCAAGCTGATGGTTTTGTTTCTGCCGGAAATAGTGGAGCAGTTATGGCTGCAGCCATCTTGGAGTTAGGGTGTATTCCTAAAATACGCCGTCCTACCATTGCTGCTATTTTACCCTCGGTAAAAGGGAAAGTATTGGTATTAGATGTGGGGGCAAATGTTGATTGCAAGCCAGAACATCTACCTCAGTTTGCTCTTATAGGAACTAAATACGCTAAATATATCCTGGGAATAGAAAATCCAAAAATAGGATTGCTGAATATTGGCGAAGAAGAAAATAAAGGAAATAAATTCGCACAAAATGCATATAAAAATTTAAAAAATGCAGATATTAATTTTGTGGGGAATATTGAAGGTAAGGATATTTTCAAAGGAAAAGTTGATGTAGTAGTATGTGATGGATTTACCGGTAATATATTATTAAAATCTTCTGAGGGGTTAGCAAAGTTTCTTTTAACTACGATTAATAATATGCTCATCAGTCAGCTTCCCCAAAATCAAGAAATGGATAAATTAAAAGAAGAATTTATTAAATTGGTAAAAATGACCGATTATACAGAACATGGGGGATCTCCACTATTAGGTGTAAATGGATTATGCTTTATATGTCATGGACGGTCTAAGGCAAAAACATTTAAAAATGCCATACTTAATACCGCTAAATTTTTAGATGCTAATATAGTTGAGCACTTTAAAGAGATATAAATACAGAGAAAATAATTAACTAACAAGAAGGGGAAATATTAATTAATGAAAAATATACAAAATGTTAAGATAATCGGAACAGGTTCTTATGTTCCAAAAAAAGTTCTTACTAATGAAGATTTAGAGAAAATGGTGGATACAAATCACGAATGGATTATCACCAGGACCGGTATCGCTGAACGACGTATAGCTGAGGACAATGAAACTACTGCAGATGTAGCTGCAAAGGCAGCTTTGAAAGCGCTAAAAGATGCAAATATTAAACCAGGAGAGATTGATCTAATAATTATCGCCACCAATTCTCAGGACATGATTTTTCCGGCTACCGCTTGCCTGGTTCAGAAGAAAATTAAGGCTGTAAATGCCGCAACCTTTGATTTGCAAGCAGGCTGTACAGGCGCGGTTTATGGCTTAATTACTGCCTGGCAATTTATTGCTA
>DAOUWX010000230.1 GCA_030666935.1 Atribacterota bacterium
CCACATTTAATGCCTGTTGAATGGCTATTTTCTTTTACACTATCGGTCACTATTTCTACAACATCCTCGGCTGATAATCCTTTATCCAAATGTAGAAGCGGGGCAAAGCGGATTTCTGCATAAATAACATTTTCTTTTTTTAATTGAACAAACAAACCCTTTACTACTTCTCTAAGCTGCTCGCCCGTCTGCATCAATTCAATTCCACTGGATGCATATTTTAAAATAGCAGCGAGACCGGTGCATTTCTCAGGCGCTATGAAATTCTGTTTATATTCCATTTCTGATATATCCGGTCGCAGTTGTTTGACAACATCAAAGCTTAATGAACAATCAAGGTGAAGATGAAGCTCTATTTTGGGTAATGATGCAATAATTTTATGGTTCATTTTCATATCCCATATTTAGTTTTTTTGTGCCTAACTTGTTTATATCTGAATATGTTCAAAATATTATTTTCTTTGTTTTTAGTTTAGTTTTTCTATAGGGGTTTGTCAATATTTGATAAAAATACGACAAAATGACATCAACCTGAAATTTAAAATGTTTATAAAATAAGAACTTTGTTATTGATAAAAAAACAAATGAAATGCTTTTGTACAGAAGACGATAAATATGTTTTTAATTTAAGTATTAAATTCAATAATTTAAATAGTAACACATCCTATTTTTTCTAGTTTTCTTAATGGGGTTTGATTGTGGCGCTATTACTCCGGGAAGTAATTGGATCCATTTTCCTTTTCGGTTCCTTTTTCAGATAAGTTAACCAATAAACAGTTGCAACACAAAATGATCCACCAATAATATTACCCAAGGTAACCGGAATTAAATTATTAACAAATAATCCTTGTAAAGTAAGGTTGCTCAATTTGCCAGTCAGTCCTACTGCAGCTACTACAGCAGCATTCCCCTTTAATAATAATCCCATGGGAATAAAATACATATTTGCCACACAATGTTCAAATCCACTTGCTACAAATGCCATAATAGGGAAATATATACCAAAAATCTTGCCAATTATATTTCTAGATGCCACTGCTATCCATAAAGCTAAACATACCAGCCAATTACAACCAATTCCTCGGGCAAAGGCTTCCCACCAGCTAAAGTTTACTTTTGCATTGGCAATTGCTAAAACTTTTGCTCCTACTGCAAAATTATCTGTCTTCCAAAGCCCTGTTCCGAACATAATCCAAACCAATAATAAAGAACCAAGAAAATTAGCTACATACACCCAGAACCAACTTTTAAACATTTTTCCTAGATCGCCTTCATGACTCAATACTTTTAATAAAATTAAATTATTTCCAGTAAATAGTTCTGCACCCGCAAGTATAACTAACATCATTCCTACCGAAAAAACACTTCCAAACATAAATTTAGTAAAACCTTCTCCCAGATATTTTGGCATATCATAAGTAATTATAGTAGCTAATTCTGAACCAAAACCAATAAATGCTTCAGCTAATATTCCCAAAAGAAGCATGCGAGATGTTGATAAATTAGCTTTGGCCTTGCCTAGTACAATTATTGCTCTGGCTATTTCATCAGGTGAAAGAAATCCTGCCAAGATGTATTTGATGTGTTGAGTTGTTTCTTTTTTTGAATTCATTTTTTCTCTCTTTAGTTAATTTTAATTTGTTATATATTTTTTTTCCTTTTCTTTAAACTCTCTGGCAATCTTCTTAGCATCTCTGCCCATTAACTTCTTCATTACTTCTCCAATATCGACTCCATCTTTTATTTTAATTGGCTTCCTTCTACAAATCGGACATATCACTATTATTTCACCACTACGCCAGATCTTTCCACAATTTAGGCATGTATATTTTGAATCCATCTCACCATCCTCCCATCTTTTTAATCAATAAACATATCAAAGGGAATATCTTTAATATATAAAATACAGAAATTAAAAAGGACAGAGTAAGAAAATAATTCAATTACTTCCTTACTCTGTCCTTTTACCTGAGAAATTCTTCCTATGTAATTAGGAAATAGTTCTTTAAAGTAAACTCTGTATGGGTTTTCCTAAAGATTAGGAATTGCCCCTTCGGTGCTTTTTAGTATAAAGCTCTCCAGAGTTCTGTCCGGTAACGGTCCATTTGCCTGAAAGTTTCGATGTTTTTGGCATCTTGCCTCTTCGGCTCCTTTTCTTTTATGATGGAAAGAAAAGGTCTCTCCTGTTACCTTCATACAGGTTAACATATTTAATTTGTTTGAAATTGTAGAAGTGTAAAATATTTATCTAAGTGAAATATTTCACTTTCTATATTATGTATACGACATAACTTTTAAAAATCCTTCTTTTTTTCGAAAATAATTTAAAAAAGTTTTATTTTTTTGAAATATATACGTATTATAGGTGTAATCAAAAATGCGTATTTTGCTTACAATTTGTTTCATTTACTCATTTACCCGCTCATTTAACTCACCATTACCTAAAGTCAGGGAGGTAATTTTATGGTCAAATTCTCGCTCTTCATGTTAGTGTAAACTTTAGTGGGGTAGTTAGAAGTAAAATATTACATATTAATAATACTTACTTTTGTTAGTAATAAGACAAATAACCAGAGAAGGATTGTAAAAAAATAATAAAAAGGTGTAGATTTACCTATATACAAAACAAACCCTTTAAAAAAGGAGGTAAGCTACACCCATGGATACTATAACAATAACTTTTCCCCAGGTCAAGGTTAAAATACCTATTAAGGATCTAACCTTTGATATCTTAGAAAATATGCTCTTTGAAATATTACAGAATATAGCTTGTAAAGTCTTTGAAAAAGCCATTACCGACATAGATAATTACCTGCGTCCTCAAAGTCAAGCAAAATTCCATAGTAAAAGCCGGACTTTTTTCCATAGTTGAAAAACAAAAAAATTAAACTCTACTTCCTCCTTTCTTTCAGATCTTTTTTACCATCAAATACCGATAGGTCTTTCTTTGATACATCAATTCCGATATAATACATATGAAACCTCCTAATTACTTTTAGGAGAGTTTGCCGGTCGCCCTTCTATAACTTTACCTTGTGGTAATGCAAGCTGAAAGGCTTTGACCTTTCGCTTTTGATACTGTCCAAGATTGTAGGAGGGCGGTCCATCTACAAAACGAGCTAATCATCAAAATACTGATTGCTCCAGGGGTTCGACGGCCTTAATCAACTACAAACTCTTCCAGTATCATATTAGCATATTTAATAATCAAATAATAAGTTACTATTAATATACAAGGGGTTCGATTCATCGAACCCATTTCGGGTCGGATAAATCCGACCCCTACCTAATTGGTCAATCGGCGAATTGGTAAATTGGTTAATCGATAAGGAGGTGAAAAAATAAATGGCAACCGAATTAGGAGAAGTAACCACTTACAAGAGACTGTATATGCAGTTTAGAGATAGTGCAGCTAAAACCATAAATCTAACCTTGAATAACCCCAAGAACGTAGATGACGGAGACTATGTGGATTTTGCAGCACAAGATGTGGCAATAGAAGGAGTGATGGATACTATCATTACCAAGAACATCTTCCATAATAACGGAAATGACTTAGTAGCTAAAGTAAATGCAAGAATCCTTGATTATAAGTCTACTGATGTTATGGATGTGTAACTAGTCGTTAGTGAATAGTGAATAGTCGTTAG
>DAOUWX010000169.1 GCA_030666935.1 Atribacterota bacterium
AAAAAGTTTTGAATTTTGAATTATGGTTTTTCGCTTTTCGCTTTAAGTTTTTAATTTAAAATATATAATTCTATTAAATTTTGATTTAGTAATTGTATTACTTTACTTCAAAAAATAGTTTGTAAGGGAGATTTATGACAAAATATATTTTTGTTACAGGAGGAGTAGTTTCATCTTTGGGTAAAGGTATTTCTGCTTCTTCTATCGGAAGGATATTGAAGAGCAGGGGTTTAAATATTTCCATACAGAAGATAGATCCTTACATAAATGTTGATGCTGGAACTATGAATCCTTATCAACATGGTGAAGTATTTGTCACCGAAGATGGAGCGGAAACAGATTTAGATTTAGGACATTACGAGAGATTTATTGATACAAATCTATCTAATTATAATAATATGACTACCGGGAAAATCTATAGTGCTGTAATTTCCAAAGAAAGAAGAGGAGATTTTTTAGGGGCAACAGTTCAGGTGATACCTCATATAACTGATGAGATTAAATCTACCATTAAAAATATTTCCCAAAATAAAAAGGAAAAAGTGGATGTAGTAATCGTAGAGATCGGGGGCACAGTAGGTGATATTGAAAGTCTTCCTTTTTTAGAAGCCATAAGGCAATTTAGAAATGATATAGGCAAAGAAAATGTTCTGTATGTACACGTTACTTTTGTTCCTTATCTTAAAGCAGCCAAAGAGTTGAAGTCAAAACCTACACAACATAGTGTAAGAGAACTTAGAGAGATTGGTATTCAACCAGATATAGTTATCTGTCGCTGCCAATCAAAACTTTCCGAAGAGGTAAAAAACAAAATATCCTTATTTTGTGATATTGAACATGAGGCAATAATTGAAGCAATAAACGTTAAATCAATTTATGAAGTACCAATAGTATTTGAAGAGCAAAAATTAGGAGATTTAATTGTAAAGTTGTTAAATTTAAAATGCCAAGGTCCCGATTTACAAAATTGGAGAAAGATGGTTGATAAAATATATCATCCTAACAGAGAAGTTAACATTGGGGTGGTGGGAAAATATATCAGTTTAAAAGATGCTTATATAAGTATTACCGAAGCGCTTCTTCATGGTGGAATAGGTAATAATTGTAGAGTAAAAATAAAAAGAATTGATTCGGATGAAGTAAAAAAACATTCTCCAAAAGATATTTTTAAAGATATTAATGGAATCCTGATACCGGGAGGTTTTGGAAAAAGAGGGATAGAGGGTAAAATCGAAACAGTAAAGTATGCAAGGGAAAATAAAATACCTTTTTTTGGAATTTGTTTAGGAATGCAATGTGCCGTTATAGAGCTTGCTCGAAATGTAATAAATTTAGAAGGAGCTAATAGCTCAGAATTTGATCCCAGAACACCATTTCCCGTAATTGATCTTTTACCGGAACAGAAGAAAATAAAAACAAAAGGCGGAACTATGCGCTTAGGCACATACTCTTGTAAATTAGAAAAAGGTTCACTTGCTTTTAAAATATTTAACCAAGAAATGATTTATGAAAGACATCGGCATAGATACGAATTTAATAATTCATACAAAAGTGTTTTTTCTAAGCACAGTATAAGATTTAGCGGATTAAATCAAGATTTAGATTTAGTAGAGATTGTTGAGCTTCCAAACCATCCCTGGTTTATAGGAGTACAATTCCATCCCGAATTCAAATCAAGACCTAATCGGGTTCACCCGTTGTTCAAGGAATTTATAAAAGCAGCAATAGAAAAATCAGTATAGAGTATCGCGTATTGAGTATCGAGTAGGGAAAAGAAGTTAGAATCCTAATTAGTATTTCATATGCGTAGTTACCCAGTTACCCGGTTACCCTGTTTACCAGTTAAAATACAGGTTACAAGTTGCAGGTTGCGAGTTTCAAGTTTCAAAAAAAACTTTTTAGTAAATTGAAAACTGATTTTCTTTATCTAAAAATTATAAGCAATTAACCGAAAACTATCTTCTCGTCTTGCATCTTGAATTTTATCTTTTTCTAACTATATACTATATACTCGATACTGCTTTCCTATTCACTATCGACTAATAAATTGGTTAATTGGAGAATTGGTCAATTGGTCAATTGACTTATTGGTAAATCAAAATAATCAACAGATTATTGTAAAGGTAGGCGATAAAGATGTTTAATGCTTTAATATTAGCAGGGACGAAGGAAAAAGGTCCTTTAGAAATTGCCGAGAATGTGGACAACAAAGCTCTAATAATGTTAAATAGCAGACCCATGATTGACTATATTGTTGATGCGTTAAATAATTCAGAAAATATTGATAATATTTTAGTGGTGGGTCCAAAAAATAAACTTCATCCTTATATAGGTAAAAAAGTTGAAGAAATATTAAATCCCGGTAACTCTATTCTTGAAAATATAGAGATTGGGTTAAATTATTTTAATTCTGCTAACAATTTACTATTTCTAACCTCTGATATTCCCCTGATTAATACTGATGCAATTGATGAATTTTTAAGAATATGCGCAGAAAGGAAAGCTTGTATCGGTTATCCCATAATTACTAAAGAAAACATTATAAAAAAATACCCTGAAACAGAGAGAACTTACGTAAAAATGAAAGAAGGGATATTCTGTGGAGGCAATATTGTATTTTTTAAACCAGATGTTTTTTTTAAAAATAAAAAATTAATAAAGGAATTATTTGAAAACAGAAAAGCAACTTGGAAATATGCTAAAATATTAGGCCTTAAGTTTATATTAAAATTTTTATTCAAAACATTAACTATGGAGGAAATAGAAAAAAGAGTAACCGGCATACTTGGTTATAATTCAACTGCAGTTGTGGTATCGTATCCAGAAATAATGATTGATTTAGATAAACTTAGTGATTTGAAATTAATTCGAAATTGTTTGGAGAGGTAGAGATAATTATTAGTTAAGCTTGATAGGTAAATTGAATCAGAGTTTATTGCCATATATTTGCTCATCTTTAACTTAATATTTTCAAATAATAAAAAAATTTGTAATAATAAAATATTAGTGATAAAATAGGTTTGGATATAATATATAGAAGGATTACTCTTCAATAGCCCTCTTTTTAATGAATTTTCAAAATATTTTTACTACTTCAAGCTTATCTTTTTTATTAAAAAGCACTATGGAAAATATTTATTTATCTCACAGGATAAAAATTGCTATACACACCAGCAATTTATTGCTAAATTCATTATAAAAATAGCTACAGCTACTATGTTAATTTAAAAATATATTAATGTCTGAAAAAATATAAAAAAATCTAAAAATATAATTATATCAAAAGGGAGGTCTTGCAGTTTGCTTTTAACAGAATTAAAAGAAAAAAAGATTAATGATTTATGTAAAATTGCAAAAGAATATAATATTAATAATTTTTCCAGAATAAAAAAAATGGATTTAATCTTCAAAATATTACAGGCCGAAACCGAGAAAAAGGGATATATGTTTTCTGAAGGCATTTTGGAAATTATGAGTGAAGGTTTTGGTTTTTTGAGAACATCAGGTTACCTGCCCGGTGAAAATGACATTTATATTTCTCCTTCTCAAATAAGAAGATTCAATCTTAGCATTGGCGATCTTGTATCAGGCCAGGTTAGACCTCCTAAAGAAGGAGAAAGATACTATGCTTTATTAAAAATTGAAGCAGTTAATCATGAAGATCCAGAATCATCTAAAGAGAGAATAGATTTTGAAAACCTTACTCCTCTTTTTCCCGAAAAGATGATTAAATTGGAAAATAAATCAACTGGATTATCAACACGGATTATTGATTTATTTTCACCAATTGGGAAAGGTCAACGAGGTTTAATAGTCTCTCCTCCAAAAGCAGGCAAGACAATTTTACTAGAAAAGATTGCCAATGGAATCACAATTAATCATCCAGAGATAAATCTCATGGTTTTATTAATTGATGAAAGACCAGAAGAAGTAACCGGAATGCAAAGATCAGTAAAGGCTGAAGTGATAAGCTCTACTTTTGATCAACCTGTCAGTAATCATATAAAAGTAGCGGAAATTGTCCTGGAAAGAGCTAAAAGGTTAGTAGAGCAAAAGAAAGATGTAGTCATATTATTAGATAGTATTACGAGATTAGCGCGAGCTTACAATCAAACTATTCCAACAAGTGGCAAAACTCTATCCGGTGGTTTAGATTCAAGTGCTCTTTATTTACCAAAAAGGTTCTTTGGGGCAGCGAGAAATATTGAAGAGGGAGGTAGTCTGACTATACTTGCAACTGCTTTAGTAGAAACAGGAAGCAGAATGGATGATGTAATATTTGAGGAATTTAAGGGTACTGGTAATATGGAATTAAGGTTAGATAGAGAACTTTCTGAAAATCGAATATTCCCGGCAATTGATATTAGGAAATCAGGCACTAGGAAAGAAGAATTATTACTGACTAAAGAAAAATTACAAAAAATATGGTTACTAAGAAGGGCCTTGGCTTCACAACCATCTCTGGGTGCGGTAAAATTAGTGATTAATAAATTAAAAAAGACAAAGAATAATCAAGAGTTTTTAGATTCCATTAAAGAACAGGATATTTAATCTAATTACTCATTACATATTACTTGTTACTGTATTTTATATGCGATACGATTTCGTTGTTCGTATCTAGTATCTAGTATCTCGAAAGAAAAATAAATTCAAAGGCACAACTTTTTAATTTTTAAATATTTTAACTATTTGGTTTTAGGCGAGATACGATTCACGAGATACGAGATACGAAGTAAACTTTGACCTTGAAATAATAATA
>DAOUWX010000260.1 GCA_030666935.1 Atribacterota bacterium
AAAGATACAGGGAAAATATCTCCCGATACCCTGAAAAATGTTTCTACCGGGAATCATATTATTGAAGTACTTCTCTCAGATATGAAATATACAGAAATTGCTGAAGTTAAAACTTATCAGACAACTAATATAAATATTGAATTCTATTCCCAGATTACTCTTGATAAAATAAATGTCTTGCCTTATTATACAACTATAACTTTAAGCCTAGGAAATACTGTTTCTATTAGTTCAATTACTGCATATTATAGTGATTATAGTAGTGCAAATATTCCTTTGGCAAACTGCACTTACAGTTCTAACGATGCTTGTGCAACTGTTAACAGCAGTGGAACTATTACCGGAATTTCTGCAGGAGCAGCAATTATTACTGTAACTTATAGTGAGGCTGGAATAACTAAAACTGATACAGTATCAGTTTATGTAAGAAACACTCCCACAGATACTCCCATAACTCCTCCCGTTCAAGACGATATAGTATATCGTGCTTTTTGTGTGGGAGTTGGTGATTATTTATATGATGATGGAATAATTCTAAAAGATTTGCCAAGCCCGCCGTATGATGTAGATAGAATGATAGATGTTTTTAATCATTGTAAATTTGGAACAGATGAAGTTGTGTTTTCTACACCTGTGTCGCTAAAGGATTTAAATGCTACAAAGACAGCCATTATTAGTGGTATTGCTTCCACTTTTTCCGGAGCAGATGATAACGATATTTCCTATTTTTACTTCAGTGGTCATGGAACTTGGGACCTTATTAGTACTTCTTATATATGTCCAACTGATGCAAATGGTTCAGTAGATTCACTAATTAGTGTAGACGAGTTAGAATCTGCTTTAAGTGCTATATCGGGCACAAAGGTAATTATTCTCGATTCCTGTCATTCTGGTGGATTTATTGGAAAAGGAAAAGAAAAAATAACCATTTCTAAAGAAAACTTGGAATCCTTTAATAACGAGATTATTAATGTTTTTTCTCAAGCTCAATCTAAAGGATTACTTACTACTAATCAATACAAAGTTTTAACTTCTTGTCATTCTAACCAAACTTGTTTAGAGATAATTTCACCTCCTCATATTGTAGACGGTAATCCTTATGGAGTGTTTACTGCAGCTTTTTGTCGTGGTTGCGGGTATGATTATGGAATTTATTATGCAGATACAGACGATAATACTAAAGTGAGTTTACAGGAAGCGTATCTTTATGTAAAATCTAGGGTGGAAGAATTAAGTTTAATTTATGTTGAAATAACCCAAGATGTTCAAGTGTATCCAACTAGCTCAACTTTTACTATTGTAGAATATTAAAAAATAATTACTTCATATTTTTAAAAAACATTAAAAGGAATAACAAAATAGGTGAGCAAGATAAATTAATCAGCTTGCCTATTTTTATTTAATAAACAGGCGAGACGCCCGTCCTGCGAGAAGGTTGGTTGATTGATTTTGTATCTTTTGTTTTTTATTGGGCGTATGCAATACGCCCCTACATTTTTCATGATCTCCTATGATTTTTTGCAATGGCATAATATGTAAATAACATATTGATATATTATGTAAATTGTGTTATATTTTAAATAGAACAGCAAAGAGTAAATTAGAAAGAAGAGGTGAACGGATAATGTTAGAAATAATTGGTAAAATGGCGAGAAATGGCCATCTTACTATCCCCAGAAAGATTAGAAAAATATTAAATATTGAAGATGGGGATATTGTAAGATTTACCGTTGAAGATAATAAGATAATTATTGCCCCGGGGGTTATTGTAGATAAAGACCAGGCATATTTCTTTAGTGAGAGATGCCAGAGGGAGATTAGAGAATCAGAGAAAGAGTTTAAAGATAGAAAGTATTCTTCTTTTACGTCTGTTAAAGATTTAAAGAAAGCAGTAGATAGTGATTAAGAGAATACATATTCCGGATAATTTAATAAAAAAACTTAAAAATAAGAAAAGATTATCAGCACCCATAAAAGAGAAGTTTTATTGGTGTTTGGATATGCTTATAAAGAATCCGCAGCATCCTTCTTTGCGAAACAAAACAATAAAAGGTACTATTAATACATGGGAATTTAGTATTAATAAAAATTATAGATGTATATATAGGAAAGAAAAAGAGGAAGCATCTATTCTGGCTATAGTAAAACATGAAGATGCCTTTTAAAAAATATATTAGGGAAAAAGAAAAAATGAAAGAGAAAAAACAAAACATTATATTAGAATTATTTAAACCCTATGTTCCGGAAGCGGTAACTTCCAGGATACTGGAAGGGAAGGGAAGCTTGCCGAGTGAACGAAGTGAAGCTACCATAATATTTATCGATATAAGAGGTTTTACCAAGCTTGCTGATCAACTGGACCCGGAGGAAGCTACAGAATTGATAAATAATATATTTGCACCGATAGTCGACATAATAGATAAATACGATGGCAGTATCAATAAATTTTTAGGCGATGGGTTAATGGCTATATTCGGAGCACCTTTTAGCCATGAAGATGACCCCGAGAGGGCGTCAAGAGCAAGTTTAGAGATAATGAAATCCATAGAAGAAAATGGAAAGATAAAAATTGGCAATAAAGTAAAAAGTTTAAAGGCAAGGATTGGAATTAATACCGGATTATGCATATCCGGTGAGATTGGTTCAACTTCAAGAAAAGAATTCACCGTTATAGGGGATACGGTAAATTTAGCCTCTCGTCTGCAAGAAAATGCAGCTCCAGGGAAAATATTAATCGGAGAAAAACCCTTCCAGAGGATCAAAGAGAATTTTATAATTTCTACTCCTCGAAAACTAAAGATAAAAGGCAAGAAAGACTTAGTTTCAGTTTATACCTTAAAAGGTGAAAAGAAAAAAATAAGTTTTCTCGAAAAAAAGAAAAATAGCCATTCCTATTTTATGGGAAGACAGAAAGAATTAAAAATATTAAAAGAAGCTTTAAAAAAAGCTTACCAATCAAAAGGACAAGTAATTGAGATAAACGGTGAATTAGGAGTAGGTAAATCAAGATTAATCTTGGAACTCAACAAAGAATCCTTGACTAAAGAATTTAATGTTTTATCCAGCAATTGTTCATCGTGGGAAGAATCAAAAGCTTATGCTCCCTTGAAGGAAATACTTTCCAAGATCTTTGGAATAAAATTTGATGATGATCC
>DAOUWX010000269.1 GCA_030666935.1 Atribacterota bacterium
CAGGATTTGCCCAACCGGCACCTAAAACTCCAATTCCCCCATTTTTAAATTCAATTATTACTGTACCTATATCGTCTACTCCCAGATGTGGGAAAATTTTATTATCAATATCCGCATATACCGTTTTTATTTCACTATTAACTAACCATCTTAAAGAATCAATGCCATGCGGAGCGGTATCAGCAAAACCGCCTCCCCCCGACTTCTGAGGATTAAAAAGCCAATTAGTATCGAACCCCTTAATTAGAGAAGGATTTTTCCCGTATTCTGAAATAGTATAAATATATATCAGATCTCCTATCTTATTTTCTTCAATATCTTTTTTTGCCTTCATTAGGGGTATCATAAACCTGGGATTAAAAGGAACCACTAATTTTATTTTTGCAGAACGAGTCATTTTAATAATTTTATCTGCTTCCTTAAGTGTTATACTAATAGGCTTATCACACAAAATATGCTTCCTATATTGTGTAGCCAACTCTACAATTTCCAGATGTCTATTTGTTTCTGAACCGATATAAATAGCTTCTATTTCCTCACTACTTAAGCATTCTTCTATATCTTTGTAATACTTTACCTTAAATTTCCGGGCATCTGATTTAGCAAGTTCTTCATTGATATCTCCTCCAAATATTCCGGAAAAATTTATTCTTGGGTGATTAGCGATTATCGGCACATAATTAAGAACATGGGGGTGAGCATAACTTATAACTCCCATGTTAAGTTTCTTATGACTCATTTTTCTTTCCTTTATTCTTATAAAATATTATTAAAAAGATAATTTAATAGGTTTTTTTTCTCTTACAGATTGACCTACTGCTAAACACATCTCTAATGCTTTTTTAGAATCTTGAGCTGTAATCAGAGATGGTGTATTGTATTCAATGCAATCTAAAAAATGATTCAATTCTTTTTCAAAGGCTTCAGGAAAAGTAGACATTAGCAAAGAATATCTGGGTAAGGAAATTCTATTTGTAACCATGATAGTTGGGTTGCTATCTCGATTAGAATATTCTATTTTTCCTTTACTACCTACTATATCTAAATAATGATATAATGTTGAACCTTCAGAGGGAAAAACCCAACTAATTTCCATAAAAGCCGTTTCTCTTCGGTCAAATTTGTACATTACTACAACATGATCAAAAGTACCATTCTTTTTTGCTTCTTCACGAACCATCCTTCCGGTAGCAAATACTTCAACCGGTTCAGTATTAAAAAACCATCGAAACATATCAGCTATATGGACACCAATGTCTATTATCACTCCTCCGCTTAAATTGGATTTCCAAAACCAACTATCCTCTGAAAAGGGTAACCACTGCCTTTCAGTAATTCGGATATAGACAGGTTTCCCAATTTTGTCTTGTATAATATCATTTCTTATATGTTGAAAACGTGGATCAAATCTTCTGACATGAGCGATAAATAATCTTGTCTTATGCTGAACGGAAGAATTAATCATCTCTTGGGCATCTTTTAATGTAAGGGCGATCGGTTTTTCACATATTACATCTTTTCCTGCTTTAGCGGCAGCAATGGCTATTTCAGAATGAGTATAAGTTGGAGTACAAATATCTACCAGGTCTAAATCTAACTTTAATAATTCGTGATAGTCAGTAAAAATATTTTTCGCCTCTGTTATTATTGCTGTATTTTTTGCTTTTTCTTTAATGACATCACAGGTTCCAATTATCTTCAATTCTCTTGATTCAGATATTTTTTTATAGGCCGGTATATGTGCTATATTGCAAATATTTCCACAGCCAATCAGACCTATTTTTATCAAATTATTCTACTCCTTTTTTGATCATCTTTAATATCTTTAATCATATCTTTCCATAATAAGCGAAATTTAAAATATTCCGGAACTAATTTTTTTGCCCTTTCTCTGGCATAATTAATAAACTCTCGGGCTTCCTTTTCAGGTGCTGTTTCAGCTATCTTTTTATCAGATAAGACTTTTGCAAGTTTCTCCTCTGCATCAGAAAAAACTTTATCCTCGAAAAAACTACCCGGATATGGCATTAATTCCTCAATGTCTATATTATTTAAATTATTATATTTTTTTACTTGCTCAATTTTTTCTTTTTCATAAATAAATCGCAAGATATCTTGTTTTAATTGGGTAATATTAACTCCATTATGGGTATTTTTATAATCAGGTTGTAAATGAGTTATATTTAATTCTTTATCTAAAAAGAAATTAAGCCCTTCCATTTTTGCATTTATTAAATAATCAATATCTTCTCCCCTGGTATTGTAGGGGTCAAAAGATATTTTTTCTATAGTTGTGCGAGGAAATACCATATTTCCACCAAAGACTAAGGGGGTTTTAACTAAACGCCCTTCTGTATGGTCTAATCTATCATAGGTTAAATCCATAAGGTAAGATTTTTTATCAAAGAGATTTTCTAATTCCTCTTGCCCCTCAACTTTCAATCTATGGTTTCCTTCTCTATCTAAATAGTAGCCAGCTACTCCTGCTATAAAATCTCCTTTGTATTCTTTCCCCACATATTCAACCGCTTTATATAAGTAATTACTATCATTAATTACTTCATCATCATCAATGCCAATGGTCACATCACTATCATTAATATAAGACGCGATCAATTGTAAGTTTCTTATATTATTATAATTTTCCAGGTTAATCTCTTGTAAAATCTCATAATGCCCAAGTTCAAATAATCTTTCTCTCAATATCTTTAATTTGCTATAGGAAAAATGTTTTATTCCAAATTTATCCTTAAATTTATCAATAATTCCCTGAACTCTTTCCTCTATCCTACTCGCAATCTCCACATTTGTGGAAGCTGTTATTACTAAAATATTAAAATCAGGATAATTTATCTTCCTAAAACTTTCCAATGTTCTGGCTAATGTTCCGTCTAAATCAAGGGGAGTTGGATGGTCAAAAATAAACTCTTCATCTTTATTTTTAATATATGTTGGCCAGGTCCAATAAGTCGGTATAACTACAGTTACTTTCTGCATTCTAAATCCCCCAATAAATATTAAATTAGTCGTTAGTGAATAGTGAATAGTCGTTAG
>DAOUWX010000150.1 GCA_030666935.1 Atribacterota bacterium
TCATATATGTGGGTAGAAATGCCCTGGATTCCTGCTTTCGCAGGAATGACAGAAGAGAAATAGACAGACAGGATTGATAAATCAAGCCTCTACATTTACATAGACAGGCGAGACGTCTGTTCTACGGTTTTATCTTATATCTTATAACTGGTCAACCGGGTAACCGGATAATTAATATATCTGGTTAACTAATTTTTTATCTTCAATTGGTTAATTGGTCAATCGGCTAATTGGTTAATTAGTCCATCTTATAACCTATCTTGTAACTGGCAAACCGGTTAACTAATCCTGAAAGGAATTTTAATGTCTTTTTCGAGAATATTCTCCCTGTGGAATCAATCCGCGGAATTTAAAGAGATAATAAAAATAATAAAAGGGAAGTTGATTAACAAAATTTTACTTTCCGGCCTGAAGGATAGCACCCGTTCATTCTTTATTGCTGCCTTAGCCTTAAAAGAGGAAACAAAAAAATCTTACCTTATTATTACCGATTCTCAGGAAAATGCCTTAAAGATATATCAGGATTTAAAAACTTTTTTAAATAAACCTCAAAATGAGGAAGAGAATATTTTTCTTTTTCCTTCTTTTGATGTCCTTCCTTATGAAGACATCAGTTCCGATCCACAGATAATCCAGCAAAGAATTAATATCTTGAAACATCTTTCCATGAACGACTACAATAATAAAAAGAGGATTATTTTAATTGCTGATATTAAAGCTCTCCTGCCCAAGTTAGCCTCTCCTCAGAAATTTAAAAAGACAAGTTGGAAATTAAAAGTAGGAGATGCCTTAAAAAAGGAAGATTTTTTGAAAATTCTCTTAGATCAAAATTATCGGTCGGTGGAGATAGTCGAAGAGAAAGGCGAATTTAGCAGTCGGGGTGGGATTATCGATTTTTTTCCGGTAACCAGCGAAAACCCTCTTCGATTAGAATTGTTCGGAGACCAGATAGAATCGATCAGGTATTTTAATTTGAATACCCAAAGGTCGATACTTAAATTGACTGATTATACCCTTCTTCCTTCCCGGGAATTAATTGCCGATGGTTTATCCAGTTATAATTACAGCACTATATTTGATTATCTTCCCGATGACCTTATAGTCTTACGAAACGAACCGGAATTAATTAAAGAGAAAACGGAGGAGTTTCAGGAAGAGATTGAAGGTATTTACCAAAAAATTGAGAAGGATAAAAGGGAATTAATCTTCTCACCTTCTTCTTATTTCATCACTAACTCCGAGATTTGTGATAAATTAAAATCTAAAAAAATAATTAATTTTACCTATTTCCCGGAGGAGAACAAAGAAATTATCTCCGGTAATCAGGAAGAGAAAAAAGAATATATTAGAGAGTTTGTTTTCGAAGGACAGGAAATTAGTTCTTATTTTGGGAGCTTAGATTTATTTGCCAAAGATTTAGAAAAATGGCAGAAAGAAAAACAGCATATTATTATTCTGGTCAGGAATGAAGGGCGGGCCCAGCGCTTAGGGGAGATATTAGAAGAAAGGGGGATAGAAAGATTTATTACAGGAAGGTTAGAGGAATATACTCCTTTAAAATCAACCATCTTCATTTCTTATGGTTACCTAAATTATGGATTCAGACTTCCTGACCTTAAAACAATTTTTATAACCGACCAGGAAATATTTGGCAAGGAAAGGAATAAAAGACATAGATTAACCAGGCATAAGAGTGAGCCCTTTTCCGCTGCAATGGATATATCTCCCGAGGATTATGTAGTACATATTGATCATGGTATAGGAAAATATAAAGGGATGGTAAATTTAACCGTCAAAGGAGTAAAACAGGATTACCTTTTAATCGAATATGCGCAAGAGGACAAATTGTATGTCCCGGTAGACCAGTTTAATTTAGTTCATAAATATATAGGCATCAAAGATAAAACTCCTAAAATTTACCGTTTAGGAGGAGTCTCCTGGGGAAAGGCCAAAGGAAAGGCAAAAAGGTCAATTCAAAAATTAGCCCAGGAGCTTTATAATTTATATGTTGCCCGTAAAGAGATCAGAGGTTTTGCTTTTTCCAAAGATAATAACTGGCAGCAAGAGCTGGAGATGTCTTTCCCCTTTGAAGAGACTTATGATCAACTGCAAGCCTTATCCGAGGTAAAAGCTGATATGGAAATCATTAAGCCAATGGAGAGATTGGTCTGCGGAGATGTAGGCTATGGTAAAACAGAGATAGCTATAAGGGCTGCCTTTAAGGCGGCATTAGACGGAAAGCAAGTGGCAATTTTAGCACCTACCACTATCCTGGTTCAACAACATTATGATACTTTTCGTGAAAGGATGAGCTCTTTCCCTATGAATATAGATATGCTCTCCCGCTTTAGAACCAAACTGGAACAGAAAAAAGTTATCGATGACCTGGAAGAAGGGAAGGTAGATATTATTATAGGAACCCATCGGTTAATTCAAAATGACATCCGGTTTAAGGATTTGGGCTTGTTAATCGTAGATGAAGAGCAGCGTTTCGGAGTCCTTCATAAAGAAAGAATAAAAAAATTAAAAGAAAGCATCGATTCTCTTACCTTAACTGCCACTCCTATCCCCCGTACTCTCCATATGTCGCTTATCGGAGTCAGAGATTTAAGTGTAATAAATACTCCTCCCGAAGACAGATTTCCTATCGCTACTTATATCTGCCGAAGGGATGATAAAGTGATAACAGATGCTATAAGAAGGGAATTGGACAGGGAGGGGCAGATATTCTTTGTCCATAACCGGGTAAGAAGTATTCAGAAAATAGCCCGGGATTTAAATCGGCTCTTTCCTCAGGCCAGAATCGGAATTGCTCATGGGCAGATGGCAGAAGAACTATTAGAAGATATAATGATTGATTTTTTAGAAAAGAAATATGATATTTTAGTCTGTACTACCATCATAGAGATTGGTTTAGATATTCCCAATGTGAATACTATTATTATTGATGATGCTCAGAAATTCGGCTTATCCCAGCTTTACCAATTAAGGGGGAGAGTAGGGAGGACTGACCGGCGTGCTTATGCATATTTTCTTTATCCTTCCTATCGCTCTATTTCTGGTACCGCAAAAAAGAGATTGCAGGCCATTAAGGAGTTCAGTGAATTAGGCTCCGGTTTCAAATTAGCCATGCGTGATCTGGAGATTCGGGGAGCAGGTAATCTATTAGGTAAAGAGCAGCACGGTTCTGTAGGCGATGTGGGATTCAATCTTTATTGCCGCTTATTAGAAGAAGCGATTAAGGAATTACAGGAAGAGGAAGAAGGGAAGGAGAAGAAAGAAGATATCACCCCGGTTATCGACATAAAGATAGATGCTTATATTCCCGGAAAATACATTCCTGATTTAAAACAGAGGGTCTTAATTTATAAGAAATTGACTGAGATTAAAGATTTAGAAGATTTGGAGAGGATAAAAGAAGAGTTGAGGGATAGATATGGAATTTATCCCCGGGAGTTAAGGAATTTATTAGAGATAATATATCTGAAGATATTTTTAAGAAAGTTAGGCATTAGTTCCCTGGTGGTAAAGGAAAATAAGTTAATTCTCAGATATTTAAAGAATATTGAGATGAAGGCTAAATTAAACAAGCTGCCTTCTTTTTATCAGCAAAGATTAATAATAGAAGAACATAGATTAACCGGGATTTCTAAAATTAACCTTTCCGGGATTAAATCTTCAGAAATTTTGAAATTTTTGAAGGAGTTTGTGGTACACTTGGCGAAAGATAGTGAATAGTCGTTAGTGAATAGTATTTAGTAAAGAAAAGAGAAAACTAATTAGTATATAGTCGTTGGTATTTAGTATATAGTAAAGAGAGAAGAAGTAAGAAAACAGGAACAAAAAGATTAGATAAGGTAGAGGAGATTAATTAGCTGATTGCGAAAATAAAAAATAAAAATCAGTAGCCAGAATAAAAATAAAGGAGCGATAATATGTTGAAAATCAATGATCCATATTTTAAAAAAGTTAGCTCTTCCGGGAGACTTTCGATATTCGGTGTACTTGTAATAGTAATAATCCTGCTGTCTTTCTCAGTAGCAGGAGAGGCATCTCCGAAATTCCTTATATTCCACCTGGATGCTGTATCATCACAGAATTTCTTTCAATATATGGAAGATGGTGACCTTCCTAATCTGCAGGCTGTTTTTGAGGATGGCCATATGATTCATCATGGTCTTAGTTTATTTCCCGGAGGAACAGAAACGGCTGTTCCTCACTTAAAAGAAGGGGTAGATAATTCCACCGGAGGGGTAGGATGGGGGTATTATGACCGGGAAAAAGAAAAAGTTATAGCGGCTTATAAGACTTTTTTTTATTGGCTTTCCTATCTACCCCGGCGAGCTAAACCCTGTATTATTTATGGAATACCAGGACTTGACCCTTTTATGTTTTTTCCTCTCCTTAATGTTCCCGAGCTTCTGGAAACCTATGGGGTAATAGAATTCTATTGGCTTACTACCGATTCTCTGGGACATATAATGGGTCCGAAATTATATGAAGCCAGCATTCGCAGGTTTGACTGTTATTTTGGTAATCTGGTTAAAAAATTGAACCTCGACGAGGTTAATATAATTCTTTATTGTGATCACGGAATGTCTTTCGGTAGGTTTATTAATGCTGATCAGGGAAAAGAAATTGAGAGAATAGTGGGAAATGACCTTAAGGTATTTATTCATCCTAACGTATATTTAAAGGATCCTGATAAAAAAGATAAGGTAGCCAGGGATATTGTTTTAGAAAGTGAGATTGATTTTACATTTTATAGAGAGAACCCTCATCGGGTAGTCGGTTATTTTGACCAGGGGAAAATGATTTTTGAAGAAAGAGAAGGGAAAATTCGTTACTTATTTGAAGGTGAGGATGTATTTGGTTATTATAATTCTGGTTATAATGGAGAATGGTTAACTGCTTCAGATTGGTTATCTCTTACCAGGGAGAACAGATTTCCGGGAGTTCCCCCTAATATATATCATCTCCTTTCCAATGAGAGGGTAGGGGATATAGTAATAGTTATCAATCCCCCTAAA
>DAOUWX010000282.1 GCA_030666935.1 Atribacterota bacterium
ACAACTACTCATAAAACCTTAAGAGGACCGAGAGGCGGTTTAATTTTGTGTAAAGAGAAATATAGCCGCGCAATTGATAAGACTATTTTCCCGGGGATCCAAGGCGGGCCATTGATGCATGTTATAGCTGCTAAAGCGGTCTGTTTTAAGCAGGCAATGACTCCGGAATTTATGAAATATCAGGAGCAAATCGTTAAAAATGCTAAAACCCTGGCGGATAAATTATTAGAATTAGGTTATAATTTAGTATCCGATGGAACTGATAATCATTTGATGTTAGTAGATTTAAGAAACAAAGGAATTACCGGAAAGCAGGCGGAGAAAGCTTTGGAAGAAGCCGGAATTACTGTTAATAAGAATATGGTTCCCTTTGACCCTCAAAAGCCTTGGATTTCCAGTGGAATAAGAATCGGTACTCCTGCTGTGACTACCCGGGGGATGAAAGAGAGAGAAATGGGAGTCATAGCAGAGATGATTAATAGAGTCTTGAGTGACACAGAAAATCTGAAAACAAAAGAAGAAGTAAGAAAAGAAGTAGAAAGCTTTTGTAAAAAATATGTATAGCAAGAAGTAGGGGTAGATCTTGTCCTTGTGTATGCCCGTAATGAGTTATTGGAGAATAATGTATCGTGCCCATATAGTGACGGATTGGCTAACATATAAAATGATTCGGAAATAAAGATTCAGGCGAAAGGGAGGTTTTATCTTGATTTCTACCAGCAATTTTAAAAGAGGTTTAACTATAGAATTAAATGACGAAATATACAGTATTGTGGATTTTCAACACGTAAAACCGGGTAAGGGTGGTGCATTTGTAAGAACTAAACTTAAGAATGTAAAAACCGGGCTTGTTGTAGACAAAACATTCAGAGCAGGAGAAAAAATGGAACAAGCTATAATTGATAGAAAAAATATGCAGTATCTCTATAATGATGGGGATAATTATTGTTTTATGAACAAAGAAAACTATGAGCAAATTTCTATATACAAAGAGCAGATAATTGAATTGATTGAGTTATTAAAAGAAGGTAATGATGTGGAGGTTGTATTTTGTAAAGGAAATATAATTGGCGCGGAATTACCAAATTTTATGAGTTTAAAAGTTGTTAAGACTATGCCTGGCGTAAAGGGAAATACGGTGTCCGGCGCGCTTAAACCGGCTACTTTAGAGACCGGAGTTATAATTCAAGTGCCTTTGTTTATAAAAGAAGGGGATGTAATTAAAATAGACACCAGAGAAAAGAAATACATAGAGAGAGAATGATTTCGTATGTCGTATATCGTATATCGTATTATTGTAAACTTAAAACGTAAAGCGAAAAACTAAAAACCAAAGCTCAAAACTTAAAATTAAAGAATATCTTTTAAATGAAACTAAAGAATTAGCAAAAATATTAGGTTCAAGCATATTAACTCTTAAAGGAAAAAATAAGTTTTAAATTTTAAATTATGGTTTTGCGCTTTGCGCTTTCAGTTTTTAGCTTGATAAATAACTTACTATATGCAATAAACGTTGTTTGTATACGTAATACGCAATACAAAAAAGAGGTGGGATAATTCAATGCAGACTGTTAAAACTGATCTGGGAGAAATAATTATTTCCAATGAAACAATCGGGAGTATAGTTAGTTTAAATTTATCTGAAGTTAAAGGGGTGGTCGGAAGCAGGAAATCTATCATTAAAGAGATAACCGATATGTTAAGAGGAGATACAATCGAAAACGAAATAGAAGAAGCTTCTCGTACTATAAAAGTAGAGATAAAAGATAATAAACCTTTGATAAAATTAAACATTATTATAAAATATGGTGTAAGGATACCTGATATAGCATGGGATATTCAGAGTAGAGTTAAAAAAGGTTTAACAAAAAAATTAGGTATAGAGACTAATGAAATAGATATTCATATTCAAGGGATACAGTTTCCTAAGAAGACACAAAGCAAGAGAGATTTAGTTGCTTCCAATTTATTTGTAGAAGTTTTTTAATAATGTATTTGATTTCAACCCAAGGACTAAACAAACCGTTATCGGTGTAATTTTAATATAATCTGTGTAATCATTTATTCCAGGAGGAGTAATGGGAGGAAGAAGACTATCCCGGGAAATTGCCTTAAAAGTGTTATTTCAAATAGATTTAGTTAGCATTAATCTAGAAGAAACACTGAAATACACTTTCGAGAATGGTAAATTATCAGATGAAGTTAAGGAGTTCACTTTATTATTAGTTAAAGGTGTAATCAGTAGTTTATCTGAAATTGACAAGGAGATCAATAACTATACTAATAATTGGTCTTTAGAAAGAATTACCAATATTGATAGAAACATTCTTAGGATAGCAATCTATGAAATATTATATTTAAAAAATATACCAAAAAGCGTTTCCATCAATGAAGCAGTTGAATTAGCTAAAAAATACGGGACAAAAAGTTCTTTTAGTTTTGTAAACGGAGTTTTAGGCAAAATTAATAAGAATGATAAAATATTGAAGAAAATAGATTAAACAATTATGAATAACTATATAGAATCAAAAATATATACAGTTTCCAAGCTTAATAAATATATAAAAAAGATTTTTGAAAATGATTATAATCTACAGGATATATGGATATTGGGGGAGATATCCAATTTTAAATTACATTCTTCAGGACATATGTATTTTGTGCTAAAGGATAAGGAAAGCCAGATTAGATGTGTAATGTTTAGAGGAAATAGTTTTACTTTACGATTTACCCCAGTGGATGGAATGAAGGTTAAGGTGCGAGGGGATGTTAGTGTTTATGAAAAAAGAGGAGAATATCAGCTGTATGTAAAGGAAATAGTAGAGGCTGGGAAGGGTGAACTTTATTTAGCTTTTGAGAAATTGAAAGCAAAGCTTAAAGACGAAGGGCTTTTTTCAGAAGAAATTAAAAAGAAATTGCCGCTTATTCCGCGAAATATC
>DAOUWX010000422.1 GCA_030666935.1 Atribacterota bacterium
AAATAATATTAAAAATTTGAATATCCCTGTTTATAAGATGGGAATGAAAGCAGGCTTTCCGAATCCTTTTAAGGTTTGGCGTTTTATTAAATTGATACGAAAAATACACCCTGCATTAATTCAGGGTTGGATGTATCATGGAAACCTGGCTGCTTTGTTGGCTAAATGGGTTCTTCCTAATCATGTTTCCCTTTTATGGAATATCCGACATACGCCTGATGATTTAAAAAAAGAAAAAAGCACAACTGCAAGAGTGATCCACTTAGGAGCTCGATTATCGGCAAAGCCCGACCAGATTATCTATAATTCAAAAGTTAGTGCACAAAAACACGAATCAATGGGATATTCCGATAAACATAAAATATTTATTCCTAATGGATTTAATTGTGAGCAATTTAAACCTTTTAATAATGCAAAATCAAAGCTTCGTCATTCATTAGGTCTAAAGAAAGGTGCTTTATTAATTGGCCTTGTAGCACGTTATCATATAATGAAAGATCATGTTGGTTTTTTACATTCGGCTGGAAAATTGAATAAAACATATCCGGAAATCCATTTTATTCTCGTGGGTCAAGGTGTAGATAAAAATAATCATTTGCTGATAAAATTGATTGAAGATTTAAAGATAACGAAAAATGTACATTTATTAGGGAAACGTATGGATGTGGACGAAATAACTGCTGGATTGGACATTGCCTGTTCGTTTTCTTCTTGGGGTGAAGGTTTTTCCAACGCAATAGGAGAAGCCATGACATGTGGTGTACCTTGTATAGTAACAGATGTGGGAGATTCTGCCTGGATAGTAGGAGAAACCGGTATTGTAGTAAAACCGGGAGATAGAAAAGCATTTACCGATGCTATGATAACATTAATAAATATGAGCTCAGAAGAGCGACTGGGATTAGGAAAATTAACAAGAAATAGAATTATAAAGCATTTTTCTCTTAACCTGGTGGTAAAGCAATACGAGGATATGTATCAAAATCTTCTAGATGTTATAAAGCATTAATTTTAAGAAGTTTGGAAAATAATATTAATAAAACTAGTAGTAATTAAGGAGTGAATTTTAATTTGCAGAGAAAAATAAAAGTAGCGCACATCATTGCCCGGATGATTACCGGAGGAGCCGATGAAAATACTTTATTTACTATAGAAGGGTTAAATAAGGAAAAGTATGAAATAAATCTAATAACCGGTGAAGAATTTGATAAGGATATTTTAAATAAGGTAAAAAATCATCCTTTTAATATTATTCAGTTAAAAGGATTAAAGTGGAAACTCAATTTCTTATATGACCCGATAGTTTTAATTAAATTAATTGAGATGATGAGAAAAAATCATTATGATATTGTTCATACTCACACTACTAAAGCGGGCATCCTAGGTCGGATTGCTGCTCGTATCGCCAGAGTACCGGTAATTGTACATGGATTACACGGAAGTACTTTTGAAGCATTTAATAGTGGGCTGCTTAATTGGCTTTTATTCCTTTTTGAAAGACTTACTGGTAAGTTTACCGATGCTTATATTTCGGTAAGTAGAGTGCTTTCTGAAAAATATATAGAGAAAGGAATTGGGAAAAAGGAGAATTACCATACAGTATATAGTGGAATGGAATTGGGCAAATTTTATGATGTTAAAGAAAAAATTGATTGTAGAAAAAAACAGAGGGAATT
>DAOUWX010000292.1 GCA_030666935.1 Atribacterota bacterium
AAAAAAGAAAGTATCGAGTATATAGCATCGAGTATCGAGTTAAGAAAGAGGAAGAAAGTAAATCAAGGGATAATAGAGAAAAGATAATTAAGTATAACCTTTTTTATCTAATTATTTAGGAAAACAGGTGGCAGGCTACATAGTGATTATTTTCAGAACACTTCAGTTCCGGCTCCTCTTCCTTACATATAGTTTTTACATAAGGACATCTGGTATGAAATCGGCAACCGGAAGGAGGATTTACCGGGCTGGGAACATCGCCCATCAAAATCTGACCTTTTTTTCTAAGTTTGGGGTCGGGGATAGGTATGGCAGAAAGTAATGCCTGAGTATAGGGGTGTTTAGGGCTGCTAAATAATTCTTTTTTAGGAGCAGTCTCTACTACCTTACCTAAATACATTACTGCGACTCTAGCACAGATATGTTTTATTACACTTAAATCATGAGCTACAAATAAAATGGTAAGTCCAAATTCTTTCTGTAAATCCTGTAACAAATTAATAATTTGGGCTTGAATAGAAACATCCAGAGCGGATACACATTCATCGGCAACTATAAACTCCGGGTTAGTAGCTAAAGCTCTGGCAATCCCTATTCTCTGTCTTTGACCGCCACTAAATTCATGAGGGTATCTATTTATCTGATCTGGTAGAAGACCAACTTTCCCCATAATTTCTATTACTTTCTCTTCCCGCTCTTTTTTAGAGGCAATCTTGTGTACTTCCATCGGTTCAGCAATAGTTGCTCCTATGGTCATTCTGGGATCAAGAGAACCGAAGGGATCCTGATAAATAATCATCATTTTTTTTCTAATTTTTAGCATCTCTTTTTTCCTTAAATGAGTTATTTCCTGACCATAAAAATATATTTTACCTTCTGTTGGGTCTAATATACGCAGTATAGTTTTCCCACAGGTAGTCTTTCCACATCCCGATTCTCCTACAAGACCAAGAATTTCTTTCTTCTCTATGAAAAAACTTACATCGTCTACTGCTCTAACTGCCTTTTTTTTGCCTAAAGGTGATTTGCCCATCCAGAACCATTTTTTTAAATTTTTAACTTCTACCAATTTTTCCATTCTACTTATTTGCTCCTTATCGTCTTCTTGACTAAATGACATTTCACCAGATGAGAGTTTTCTATCTCTATCAGTTCCGGCATCTCTTCAACACATCTTTTAAAACTGAAATCACATCTGGGATGAAACGGACATCCTGAAGGTAAATCAAGGAGATTGGGGACTATACCCGGAATTGCATCAAGATGTTCCGCCTTAACATTCATTCTGGGTATCGATTTACTTAACCCTTTAGTATAAGGATGGAGAGGATTATTAAAAAGTGTATATACATCGGTATATTCTACAATATGCCCGGCATACATTACCGCTACATTATCACACATTTCAGCGATTACTCCCAGATCATGAGTTATTAACATCACCGAAGCACCAAATTTATCTTTTAAATCATTAATTAACCTTAAAATCTGAGCCTGAATAGTAACATCAAGGGCGGTGGTAGGTTCATCAGCAATAAGCAAGGTGGGATTACAGGATAGAGCCATGGCAATCATCACTCTCTGTCTCATCCCCCCGGATAACTCATGAGGGTAATTATCTATTCTCTTTTCTACATCCGGCATCCCTACAATCTTTAATATCTCTATAGACTTTCTTCTGGCTTCTTCTTTGTTTAATCCCTGATGCAATTGAATGGTTTCCCCAATTTCATGACCGATAGTGAATACCGGGTCTAATGAAGTCATGGGCTCCTGGAAGATCATTGATATTTTCTTCCCTCTTATCTTCCTAATTTCTTTATCATCTACCTTTAAAAGGTCCTTACCTTCAAAATATATTTCTCCTTCTACAATCTTTCCCGGAGGATGAGGAATTAATTTCATAACCGACAAGGCAGTGACACTCTTACCGCTTCCGGATTCTCCTACAATCCCTAAAGTTTCCCCCTGATTAATTTTAAAACTAACTCCATCTACAGCCTTCACCGTACCTTCGTGGGTAAAAAAATGAGTTTTTAAATTTTTTATCTCCAGTAATGTTTTCATATCTTGTGTTACTTTATCCTATCTTGTAAATTTAAAGGAACGGAGAACCGTCCCCTGTTCTTTCTGTACCACTTTAAGTTTTAAGTCGGGGATCTAAGATGTCTCGTAAACCATCTCCTAATAGGTTAAGACCTATTACCGATAATAATATTGCTATTCCGGGAAATGTTGCTGCCCACCAAGCTCCACTTACAATATAAGAGTAACTTTTAGAGAGCATGGCACCCCATTCCGGAGTGGGAGGTTGAGCTCCTAATCCTAAAAAACCAAGAGCTGCACAATCTAAAATAGCAGTAGCCAACATCAAGGTGCCGTATACAATAACCGGGGCTATACTATTGGGCAGGACATGGCGAAAGATAATTCTTGCATCACTCGACCCGATTGCTTTTTGGACTTCAATATATTCCATCTCTTTAATATAGAGTACCGAGCTTCTGATAATCCTTGCCATTTGAGGGGTATAGACTATGCCTATTGCTATCATGGCCTTGTCCAATCCCTGACCCAGAACAGTTACAATTACAATAGCCAGTAACAATGCTGGGAAGGCAAACATAATATCAACTATTCTCATAATTACTGCATCTACCCAGCCACCGTAATAGCCTGCAATTACTCCAAAGGTTATTCCCAGGAACATGGCAATTCCTACCGCTACAAAACCTGCAGTTAAACTGACTCTGGCTCCGTAAAGAATTCTACTTAAAACACATCTACCCAAACCATCAGCCCCCAAGGGCATATCTTCTAATCCGTCTTCACTCCAGAATCCCGGTTTTAA
>DAOUWX010000068.1 GCA_030666935.1 Atribacterota bacterium
CAAACCTATAATAATTTAAAAAAACAAAAGGCTGATTTAGAAAAAACTAAAGTAAATAAAGTCTATCTTAAAACGAAAGATAGATCTATATTTGAGAAAAAAAAGTTTTTTCTTCCCATTAAGTATGTTTATTTAACCAGTTTTGTTCTTATAATCTTTATCGGATTACTTCTATTAAGTAATTCACTCAGAGAAGCCCAGGATATTCCAGTTCCTTCGCCTGAAATCGGAAATGAAACTGACATAAATATTGAGGAAGAAGCGAATGATATAGATACTTTAGCTGAAGAAATTGTTGATTTGGAAGCAGAAGCTATTATTGCAGAATATTCAACTGAAGATAGTTTTTTAGAAGAAAAATTACCTATTCTAAAAGTAATAGCAAGTGACAAAACCTGGGTAAAAATCATTTCCGAAGATAAAATAATATTTGAGGGAATATTATTTGAAGGGGAAGAATATTTTTGGGAAACCGACCAAGTCTTAGAAATTATAACTGAATATCCGACTAAAATTGAAACATATTATGATGATGAATCGATTGAGATTAGCAAAGGAACTATTGATAATTACCTTCTAAAATACAATTTTACTCCTGAAGAAAATATTTAATGTTTTTTAGGGTTGCCCCGCTAAAGGAGTAACTACTAATAAGGGCAAAAAAACTCAAACTAAAAGTAGAACAGTTAGGAATATATTAAAACTGTGGGAAAGATATTTTCACCAAAACCTGCCAAACTTATAATAAGTATGATTGCCTCGGATAAAAATTTATTCAACCCATGCAAAGAAGTATTAATTAGAAGATTTGGAGAAGTTGATATCGAGAGTAATACTCAGCCTTTTAATTTTACAGATTATTACCAAGAAGAATTTGGCCAACATTTAATACAAAAATTGTTTTCCTTTTCCACCCTGATTAGACAAGATAAGCTTGCAGAAATTAAAATAATAACCAATGGTTTAGAAATTAATATACACAATAATATTGAAACAGATATAATTCATCCTGAAAGAAAAATAAATCTTGATCCGGGATATGTTACCCTGGATAAATATATTCTGGCCAGTACTAAAAATGGACCATCCAGAATTTACCTTAATCAAGGGATATACGCTGAAATTACCCTTAGATTTATAAATAAATTATTTGTTCCTTGTGAATATACCTATCCTAATTATAAGACTAACGAGTATATAAATTTTTTAAATTCCGTTAGGCTAAAATACAAATTGCAGCTAAGAGATAAACTAGTCGTTAGTGAATAGTGAATATTCGTTAGTACAAGAAGACACGGCGCGCCGTGCCTCTACTTTTCTTTTGTAGGGGCACAATGAATTGTGCCCGCTCTGTTTTTACTGCTTCTTACTGGCCTTGCTAAGCGGGTATCTACTAAACAGGGATCAAGGAAAAAAGAAATTACTATATAATGAATTTAAATAAAATATAAATAAAATATATAGGGAGTTAATTATAAAAATTTGGAAAAAGTAAGGTCATTTATCGCCGTAAATTTAAATCCGAAGATAAAAGAATATTTAGCTTCTCTTAAAGATAATATAGATATACCTGAATCTAAATTAAAATGGGTTGAAAAAAATAATTTACACATAACTATAAAATTTTTGGGTTATATATCGCAGAAAGAAACAGAATTAATTAAAGTAGAATTAAAAGAAATTTCCAGTCAACACAACCCTTTTTTAATAAAACTATCTTCATATATCGGTATATTTCCAACCTACAAGATACCCCGAATAATCTGGGTAGGGATTAAGGAAGGCACGAATGAATTAGAAGAGTTATATAATTCCATAGAGATAAATTTATTTAAGAAAGGTTTTCCCAGGGAAGATAAAGATTTTTCTAGCCATATAACCATCGGAAGGGTGAAATTTATTAGAGACAAGACTAATTTTATTCAAATAGTAAAAAGAATTAAGGTAAATATTTTATCTCAAGAGATTAACAGTATTGACCTCATGGAAAGCAAGCTAACTCCAAATGGACCTATATATAACATAACAACAAAATTCCCTTTACTAAAACAATAGAAAATCAATAACCTCACTAAAATATTTATTAAAAAATAAAGAAATGCAAAGGAGTAAACTAAAAATGACTGACAAAATGGAACAAAACAACCCGGAAAGAGAAAAAGCATTGAATGTAGCCATGCAGAATATTGAACAAAAATTTGGAAAAGGTTCTATAATGAAATTAGGGGATCGTCCTAAGATTTCTGGAAGTAACACTATTTCGACCGGTTCATTGAGTTTAGATATCGCTCTGGGAATAGGTGGCGTCCCAAGAGGAAGAGTAATAGAGATTTTTGGACCTGAAGCCTCCGGGAAGACTACACTTGCTTTACATATTATAGCTGAAGCTCAAAAAAATAATGGTATCGCTGCTTTTATCGATGCTGAGCATGCTTTAGACCCAAATTATGCTAAAAACATTGGAGTCAATACAGATGAATTAATTATATCTCAGCCCGATACCGGTGAACAGGCTTTAGAAATAGCTGAATCTTTAGTTAGAAGTAATGCCGTTGATGTTATTGTGGTAGATTCGGTTGCGGCTCTGGTACCTAAAGCAGAAATAGAAGGTAATATGGGAGATTCCTATATGGGATTACAAGCAAGATTGATGTCTCAAGCCCTCAGGAAGCTCACCGCTATTATTAGTAAATCAAGAACTACAACCGTATTTGTAAATCAAATTAGAGAAAAGATCGGCATCTTTTTTGGAAATCCTGAAACTACTCCGGGCGGTAGAGCACTTAAGTTTTATTCTACCATTAGAATGGATATCAGAAGAAAGGCAACCATTAAAAAAGATGAAAATAATATCGGAATAACCGCCAAGGTAAAAGTGGTAAAAAATAAATTAGCCCCTCCCTTTAAAGAAACAATGTTCGATATAATTTTTGGCAAAGGAATATCCAAAGAAGGAGATATCATAGATCTTGGCATAAAATACAATATATTACAAAAATCAGGAGTTTGGGTATCTTATAATGATACAAAATTTGGCCAGGGACGTGAAAACTCTAAAACCTACCTGCAAGAACACTCTGAAATTGCAAAAGAAATAGAAAACAAAATATTGGCTACTGCTGGGATTGATAAAAAAATAATTAAAGAGGATACAAAAAAATAAATATAATTACTTCTATAAACTACGATAAAAAAGATATTAGTCAAGTAGTTCTTTATTTAGATAATAAAACCAGGTACAAAGTAAATGAAAATATAATTAAAGCATTAGATATTTGCCTTGACAAAGAATTATCTGATAAGGAAATTGAAAAAATTATTTCAGAAGATAAAATTATAAAAGGCAAAGAATATCTTTTAAGACTTCTATCGCGGAGAATTTATAGCAGGTATGAAGTATTAAAAAAGTTAAATGATAAAGGATATCCTGAAAACATTATCGCTGATCTTATTTTTTGGTTAGAAAATAATAGCTTTATTAACGATGAATTATTTGCCGAGATGTGGGCGCAATTTCGATTACAAAACAAACCTATAGGAAGGTATAAGTTAAATCAGGAATTAAGAATAAAAGGAGTTAAACAGGATATCATCCAAAAAGTTATAGACAAAACATATATAGAAATGGATGAATTGACATTAGCCCGAAATCTTATAAAAGAAAAAATTGTGTCATCCAAAATAAAAAATATTAAAGTAAATCCAAAAAAAATATATAATTTTTTATTAAGAAGAGGTTTTTCAATAGAAATTTCGAAAAACATTTACCATGAACTAAGAAACAAAAAGTTTTAAAAATAATCTATAACATATTTAAGTATAGCGTATATCGTATATTGTATTTCGTATTAGTTCTCCAGTTACCCTGTTTACCGGTTAACCCGTTAATTTCAAATACAGATTCTCTATTACTAGATGAGAGTTAATTAATACAGTTAACCAACCTGATTTTCATTCTTCAACTGGATAACTGGTAAACTGGCTAACCGGCTAACCATCTTTACAACATACGATTCATAAGATACTTATTTGTTTCTCGCCTTCATTTGCTGCCCGCAACTATACGCTAAACGCTGTACGCTCCACGCTATATATTATATGCTCGATACTTTATTTTAATGAGTTTGACTTTTTAAACTCTACAGGTTAAAATATTTTAAGTAAATATTTCAAATATTTGCAATCTCTTATATAACTATTACGGTTTCTAATTCTGTGTAAATACATATTAAATTATGTTAAAATGTGATTTAAATTAAATTATATCTTATGTACCTTGTAAATTGAATATTAGGAGGTGAAGTAATATTAAAATTTACTATATTATTACTCTAAGCATTTTTATTGGTTTAATAATAGGTTATTTCTTCGCTAAGTATATGGCTAAAGCAAAAATATCATCAGCCGAAATAAGCGCTAAGAATATTATAGAAAATGCCGAAAGAGAAGCGAATTCCACCAAAAAAGAAACAGAATTACAAGCAAAAGAAGAGGCTTACAATATTAAGAAAGAAGTTGAGGTGGAAATAAAACAAAAAAGAATTGAAATGCAAAGGCTCGAGAGCAGTTTAATTAGCAAAAGTAATAGCTTGGTTCAAAAAATGGAATCACTTGAAAAAAGAGAAAAATCATTAAATTATAAAGAAAAAGAACTCGAAAGTAACATCCAAAAAACCAATAATTTATACAAAGAACAGAAAAATGAATTGATAAAGATTTCAAATATGAGTGTAGAGGAAGCAAAAAAAGAACTTTTAAGCAATTTAGAAAAAGAACTTACTCATGAAACCGGTAAGATGATAAAAGAGATTGAAGAACAAGCAAAAGTAGAAGCAGATAAAAAATCCAGAAAAATAATATCACTGGCAATTCAAAGATATTCTGCCGACCATACCGTAGAAACAACGACATCTTTTGTGCCTTTACCTAATGATGACATGAAAGGAAGAATCATCGGGAGAGAAGGTAGGAATATCAGAACATTTGAAATGTTAAGTGGAGTTGATTTAATTGTAGACGATACCCCGGAAGCAGTAATTATCTCGGGGTTTGATCCTATAAGAAGAGAAATCGCTCGACTGTCTTTAGAAAAGCTGATTACTGATGGACGCATACAACCAGCAAGAATTGAAGAAATAATAGAAAAAACTAAAACAATAGTTAATACTAAGATTCAAGAAGAAGGAGAACAAGTAGTATTTGATACGAATATAAAAAATATAAGTCCCAAATTAATTACTTTATTGGGAAAATTGAAATATCGCACAAGCTACGGACAGAATGTTTTGCAGCATTCAATAGAAGTTGCATACCTTTCTGAAATTATGGCTGCAGAAATAGGTATAAATTCACAATTGGCGAAAAGAGCGGGACTTCTTCACGATATCGGGAAAGCTGTTGATCATGAAATAGAAGGGACACACGCTATAATTGGCTCCGAGATTGCCAGAAAAAATGGTGAAAGTCTTGAAGTGGTTAATGCTATTGCTGCTCATCATTGTGATGTAGAACCTAAAACAATTGCAGCCGTTTTAGTCCAATCTGCGGATGCCATATCAGCTTCTCGTCCCGGTGCTCGACGTGAGATGCTGGAAACTTATATAAAAAGACTTGAAGATTTAGAAGAAATTGCTAATTCATTTGAAGGTGTAGAAAGAGCATTTGCTATACAGGCTGGAAGAGAAATAAGGATAATCGTAAACCCGGAAGAAATAGATGAGTTTACAGCAAAAAAGATATCAAGAGATATTTCAAAAAAGGTTGAAAAGAATATAGATTATCCAGGTCAAATTAAAGTAATGGTTATCAGAGAAACCCGCTCAGTAGAATATGCAAAATAAATTAGTCGTTAGTGAATAGTGAATAGTCGTTAGCCAGAAAGACCTGTAGAAGGGATTCAAACTCTTTTGTAATTAGCTGGTTAAGAAAATAGAAGGCAGAAAGAAAAAGCGGAAATGTCATTGCGAGAGAGCGGAGCAACGCGGCAATCTCTGCTAACCATGTAGGATAGGCATCACGTTTGTCAAATAAGTGTGTAAGTCAAGACTTTGATTTTAAATTGTAGGGGGCGGATTTATCCGCCCCGTCTTTATCAAGCACGATGTAGTGTAAAATAATTTCTATCATTCTTATATTCGTTGTAGGGGCACAATGAATTGCGCCCTTCCTCTGCTGTCATTCCCACCCCCATTTTCATGAGGGTAAACTGTAGTGGAAATCCAGGCGAGAATGAAAAAAAGATATTTTAAGAAAAATAATATTATTAATTTTTTATAATTGCAGAAAGAACAAAAAAATCTGCAATTTATTTTTTTGTAACTCAAACTCACATATATGCAAGGAAGATAGAAAATGGACTATAAACAAAAATTATACATCAGAACCTTCGGCTGCCAGATGAATGTCAATGATTCAGAATATATTACTGGACAATTGATAAAATTAGGTTATTCAATTACAGAAGATATATTCAAATCTAACTTGATTTTATTAAACACCTGCTGTGTTAGGGCTAAGGTCGAACAAAAAATATATAGCTTAATTGGGAAGATAAAAAAAATTAAAAAAAACAATCCGGATATGATTTTAGGTATATGTGGATGCATGGCCCAAAAAGAAAAAGAAAACATATTTGAAAGAGCCCCTCATGTTGATTTTATATTTAGTCCCCCTCAAATAAATAATTTAGAAAATATTATCAATACTGTAAAACACGTTAATAAAAAATACATTTCTTGCGGGAATACTTCCGAATTTAGCTTGAAATACCTTCCTATTAAAAGAAAAAGTAAAGTATCAGCCTGGCTTCAAATCATGAGAGGTTGTAATAATTATTGCTCTTACTGTGTTGTCCCCTACACCAGGGGTCTTGAACAGAGCAGGGGAGTTTCCGAAATATTATCAGAAGTGAATGATTTAGCTAAAAATAAATATAAGGAAATATTTTTATTAGGCCAAAATGTCAACTCCTACGGTAATGATCTTTCTCAGTCTGTTACTTTTTCTAAATTATTAGAACTACTAAATGATATTAACGGTATAGAAAGAATAAGATTTACAACTTCTCATCCCAAGGATTTTTCTTTCGATTTAATAAAGACAATAAAAAACTGTGATAAAGTCTGCAACCATATCCATTTACCCATTCAATCCGGTTCAAGCAAAATACTTAAAATGATGAATAGAAAATATGATATCGATTATTATAGGAAGATCATTAAGGAAATTCGAAATAATATAGACAATATTGCCATTACCACAGATGTAATGGTGGGGTTTCCCGGAGAAACCGAAAATGATTTTATGGATACTTTAAATGCTTTTAAAGAAATAGAATTTGACGAAGCATATACTTTTATTTATTCCGATAGAGAAAATGCAATTGCTTCACTATTGCCCGACCAGGTTCCTTTAGAGCTCAAAAAAGGAAGGTTATGGAAACTTATCGATTTACAAAAGAAAATATCAGCTAAAATTAATAAAAAACTTGAAGGAAAAACATTCGAAGTTCTGGTGGATAAGAAGTCTAAAAAGCACATTGAAAATCAATTTTCCGGAAGAACAGGAACCAATAAAATCGTGGTATTCACCAGCAAACAAAATCTATTAGGGCAATTAGTTAAAGTTAAAATTATAAAGTCAAGTGCCTGGACTTTATACGGAGAATTAATCGGATGATTAATAATAAAGATAATAATTTACTAATTTTATTAGGTCCTACCGGGGTAGGAAAAACAGATATTTCCATTAAGTTAACTCAAAAAATCACTGATATTGAAATAATCTCCGCTGATTCTATGCAAATATATAAATATATGGATATTGGCACTGCCAAACCAAATAAATCAATTTTAAGCACTATAAAACATCATATGATAGATATTATAGAACCATCAGGTAACTTTGACGTAACACAATACAGCAAATTAGCCACTGATATAATATCAGACGTTTTTAAAAGAGGTAAAATACCGATATTAGCAGGTGGTTCCGGACTGTATATTTCCTCAATAATTAATCCTCTTTTTTCCGGTCCTGCCAGGGATATGGAGTATAGAGAAACCCTGGAAGAAGAGTCAAAAATACACGGTAAAAAGTATTTATATGATAAATTATCCAAAATAGATGCAATCTCTGCTTCCAGAATTAAACCTCATGATTTAAGAAGAATAATCAGGGCTTTAGAAGTTTATAAATCTACCGGCAAACCCATTTCTTACTTACAGAAAAAATCTTCTGATAGTAGTGCCAAATTTAATTATCAAATTATAGGATTTAAAAGAAATAGAGAGAATTTGTATCAAAGAATTAATTTAAGAGTTGATAAGATGGTTAAAAACGGATTCATGGAAGAAGTTAAAATGTTACGAGAGATGGGTTACAAAGAAAATTTAAATTCGATGCAAGGGCTGGGCTATAAACAGATAAACAAGCATCTTAATGGTGAATACAACAATGAAGAGGCTATTGATTTAATAAAGATAGAGACCAGGCATTATGCTAAAAGACAAATGACCTGGTTTAAAAACAAAATAAATAATATCGAATGGATAGATCTAGATGAATTTAGCGAAAATGAAGTAATATCAAAAATATTCCCTCCTTATACTTCCTCCCCCTTGAGGGGGGAGGATTAAGGTGGGGGTGAA
>DAOUWX010000149.1 GCA_030666935.1 Atribacterota bacterium
CGATAGATAGCAAAATATCATTGGTCTGCAAGTTTCCGTCAGATGGTGACCCAGGTATGATTTGATTGACCAGAACTCCGCTCATATCTTTTTCCATTTGATAATATTCTCTCAAACCCTGATTTTCCATATCCTGCAAGCTCACGCCCAGGCTGGGGTAGCCGTCATAAGTACCGTCCTTTAAATCATCGAAAAAGTGACGGATAACCGTCACCGGTACCATGTAACCGATATTTTGGGAAGTAGGAATACCCTGCATAACCACTCCGACGATCTTATCATCCACCAAAACCGGGCCACCGCTATTTCCAGGATTGATGGCGGCATCGATTTGTCCGGCTAAAAATACCGAAGAACTATGGACATATGGCTGATGCTCAATTCGAGATATAATCCCCTTGGTGATGCTTAACATATCACCACCCATAGGAAATCCATAGACCAGGACTTCCTGTTGAGGTTCAGGTAGCTCACCAAAAGTTAAAAAAGGTTCATCTTCAAAAAATTCCGGATCTTCTACTTTTATTAAAGCCAGATCTGTCAAATGCGAAACAGCAACAACTTCCGCACGATAACGTTCAGTTTCTCCGTATTTACGAACCTGAAGAAAAGTATGGTCGCTAACCACATGGGCATTGGTCAATATCAGATTATTTTCGATAATAGCGCCAGAACCGGAACCACCCCGGGGACCCTGCATACCCCAGGGATTATAATAGTCCGGAGAATTGCTAACAACATATACTTTTACAATGGCTTCTCTGACATCTTGAACCGCACCGAATACCGAAGATGTAATAAAAAATAATAACATGGTGATAAATAGGAATATCAACATGCATTTTAACCAATTTCCGAAAAGTAAAGATAAACTTAAACTTCTTGATGTATTTTGTTTTTTCATAATAATAACTCCTTTTTTATAACTATCATCATTTATTGATACAAGTATCAGGCTCTTTTTATTTTAACATGAATACCGGGTAAATCAAATCACCTGTTTGAGTCAGATAGTTCTACTTACTGTAGTATAATGTACATCAGTATCTTTTACTATATCTTTTCGCAATTTTTTCAAATAATTAACTACCCATAATTTCTGTGAATTTAAACCCATTCTTTAGCCCTACTGTAAACTTTCTGGCATCATTTAAATCTTTTTCATCAGGATGACTTTTATTTTTCCCACCTGAAAACCTTAGCGGTCCACTTGTATCAAGACCCAGACAAGAAAATTCACCGATAATTTCAAAACCCTTTTTAAGTAATCCGTATCTGAGCTTATTGTGATAATTTTTCAATGGCACAATCCGGATAAAATTTCCTCTTGTTGAGAAAATAAAGGCTCTTTTGTTTGTTTGGGGCAGTTTATCAATAAGATTTAATAAGCTATTATGGTGCTTCCATCCATAAATTCCAGAACCAAAACCAATAAGATCGTATTCTTCAAGGTTACTAATATCTATATTCACAGGTTCTAATATATCTGCATTTAGAACATAAGCCATTGCCTTAGCGATTTTTTTAGTGTTACCGTGATGTACAGAAATGCAGATAATAATTGTTTTCATATTAATTTCTCTTATAATTTATCCTTATTATACTATCATTAAATCTATATTATAATTTTGGTAGTATGCTAAATTTTGCATGACCAATATTTTTATTTTACGAATGCAGCGTTCGAAATTTCATATAACGTTTGAGGATATGAGAAGTTGCTAACGAAGGGAACATTTATCATTTTGACACTTCACCCTCTTCTACTACTTGAAAAAGTATCTCTTCCAGGCTGGCCTCCTTAATATTAAAGGAAAGTATCCGGCCACCGCTCTTGACGATGGTATCAATAATCTGAGGGCGTACTTCATCCTTAACGGTGGTATAAATCATCAATTTTTGGCCAATTACCTTAACATCCTGGATACAGCTCATTTTTTTAAGGGCAGCCACAACCCGCATGTCCGGTTGCGCTAGAACAATTTTTAGTTTCATACCGATACCGGTTGTGCGGCGCAGGTTTTCTACACTATTTTGGACCAGTAACTTTCCTTTATTGATGATGCCCACCTCGTCACAAATGGCCTCTACCTCTGGCAGTATATGTGAAGACATGAAGATGGTCACATTACGGTCTTTTTTTAAATTAAGAATCAGATCCCGAATCTCTTTTGCGCCCATGGGGTCTAAACCTAAGGCCGGCTCATCCAGGAGCAGAACCTCCGGCTCGGCCAGCAAGGCCTGTGCCAGAGCTAAGCGCTGTTTCATCCCTCTGGAGAAGGTACCTACATACTTATCCCTTCTATCTGCAAGACCTACCTGACCTAACAGTTCTTTAATGCGTTTTTGCCTTTTATTACCGGGTATGTCCAGCAACCGACTTATGTAGTTGAGAGTTTCGACAGCGGTCATTCGATTATAGAATCCCTGATTCTCTGAGACGTACCCGATACTGCGCCTCACCGCCATCGACTCCTTGGAGATATCGTAGCCGGCCAGGAGGGCCGTACCGCTGTCTGGCCGAATCATGCAAGTCAGCATCTTAAGAGTCGTCGTTTTGCCTGCCCCGTTAGGCCCCAGGAATCCGAATGCTGTTCCTTTTTTTACTTTAAAGCTAAGCTGGTCAACGGCTATGAGATTACCATACCTTTTGGTCAAATTATGGACTTCCATTCTATTTTCAATCATGATTTTCCTCCTCTATCCTTCTTAGATCCCGAATACTATATCTTGTTTTTCGAAACGCCAACCGGCGATGAGCAAGAGAACAACTGTTAGTAATAACAGCGAGAATACGCAAATTCCGAAGTCAGATGTACTGGTGAGAGAATACTCCTGGTATTTCTCGAACACACTGGCGATGACCTTGTAGGGTAAAGCCAGTTTCTCAATATCTGTCCATTTCAAAAATTTAATAATTTCGGTTCCTAATGGAGTACCCGGTAAAATAGCGACCATGCTCATCAGAACTCCGGTAGTTGTACTGCGGGCGTACAGGGAAACAAAGATGGCGATGACGATGTAGAGCATGCATAACGAGGACAGAATGGCAACCATGGCCAGCCATTGGCCAATCGAGGGCATGGGCAGTTGCCAGCGATAAAGGGAAATCCCTGAAGCCTGTGCCCAATAGTAAACCAGTATCAATTCAATAACAAGCAGTGGCACTATTACCAAAGCATAAGCAGCAAATTTGCCCACTAGCAGTGTTGTCCGTGAGAGCGGCTTGGATAGGACTAATTCTAATGTACCCCTTTCCTTCTCGCCGACAATGGCGTCCACGCCTATTATAATACCGACCATCGGTAGGAACATACGGAACAGATCGAAAATAGCCTCCAGCACGTTGCCAGAGCCTTCTGTCGGGCCGGCCTCTGTGTATAAGGCCAGATATGCCGTACCGAGGATAAACAATACTGCAAATAGTAGTTTACGGTTACGCACCTGCTCCCGTAGCTCTCTCTTTAATACAGCTAAAAATTTCATATATATCTCCTTTTATTCATCAAATGATTTATTTGTTATGATTTGACTACTCCTCTTCGGAAAATGTCCATGGCTTCCTTAATCGCGTCCTCTAATGAAAAATTCTTTTTAAGCATCATCCATCTTAGGGCATTTTGCTCTATCATTCCAAATAGACAAGAAGCAGCGACTTCAAAATCAAGTTCCCGCAATACACCTTGTTCAACGCCGGTTCTAATCAATTCACCAATTAATTTAGCAGATTCCATCAAGCCATATTTATTAATCTTGTCAAAATCCAGTCCTGCACCTCTACTTTGTTTTATTATAATCTCATAGAATTTTTCCTCTTTCTGGATTAATTGAGAGTAAGTTAACACAGCAATTTCTATCTTTTTCAAAACATCCTTCTCATCGCCAGCACTCTTTCTAAATTCTTCTTTAAACATTTTGGATTTCTCTTTTAACAATGAAAAAAATAACCCTTCTTTGTTTTTAAAATAGTGAAATATTAGTCCCTGAGAAACACCTGCTTCTTTGGCTATTAAATCTGTAGATGCTCCATGATACCCCTTTTCCGAGATGAGCTTAACGGCGGCATCAATGATTCTTTGTTTACTGTTCAATGATTCTTTCACATTCATTAGTAATATCACCTTCTTCTAAATATATATTGATTGAGTACTCAATAAGTATATAAAATAACAAATGAAATGTCAAATATTTCTATACCTTAATACTATTTTTTTATACTCTTCTTTATTTTCCCTATTCTTAAATATATATGCCCGATTATTACCACGACCGGTTACATGGTAAATTACGCACACGTGATGGATTCTTGGTTTTCTGGTAAGTATGTAAAGGGTGGGAGATTTAGAGGAAAGTAATATTGAAGGGGGGAATACGCTTTACGCACCAGATGGAGGGAATGATAAAAGTTGCCCAAAGGTGCCTGGTACTTTTTGGTAACTTTTTTAGAAAGGAAGAAAATAAACAGGCTATATTTTACTTAATAGTCTTATTCTTAATAACATCCTTATACCATAATGCACTGTTTTTCATGATTCTTTCCTGGGTTTTGAAATCAATATATACAATTCCAAATCTCTTTGAATAACCATATGCCCATTCAAAATTATCCATTAAAGACCACAGATAATATCCTCTTATATCAGCTCCCTGATGGTTTAAATCAGCAATCTTCATTAAATGGCTTTTAATATAATTTATACGTTCAACATCATTTATCCGCTTTTTTTCAGATAGGACATCATCAAAAGCAGCACCATTTTCGGTAATATATATAGGTAGTCGAGTGTATTCTTTTCTCAGTCTTACTATAATATCATATAGGCCTTCCGGATAGATTTCCCAACCCATAGTAGTTTTCTTCAAATTCCCTTCAACGTTTTGACAGTTTAATTTTGAATCCTGAATAAATTTAACCAGAGCGCGAGAATAATAATTTACTCCTAAAAAATCATTCTTAATTGATATTTTTTGCAAATCTCTATCTTTTATAAAATCAAATTCACCTGCCATCTTAACAAATACTTTCTTTATGTCCTCAGGATAAGATGCTTTAAAA
>DAOUWX010000233.1 GCA_030666935.1 Atribacterota bacterium
AAATTGGAATGTAATGAAAGATATTATGTAGCATCTGAAATTACATGGTTATTAAAAACATTAGGCTTTAAAAAGATTGATATTTACGGAGCAAAAATTGGAGCCTTTTCAAGAAATGATAAACTTAGTACTGAGGATTTTGAAATGTTGGTTATTGCTGAAAAATAATGGCTCGCTCCATCGCACGACAATGGCTATGCAGTTCGGACGGAGAAATCGCCTTCGCCTAAATACCTCGCTTTGCTCGATATTTTGTAAACCCACAAAATTTTAGATGGTATAGTCGCTGTCGAAGTATTCCTTTTGGGTCAGATCACCTGGAATATTGTTACAAATTTTATGGCTAAAAAAGATATTACCACAAATTTTGAAGGAGGAGTTTTTGTGTTTGAAGGAAGAGATTATTGGAAGAATTACATGATAAAATGGTTTGGCGAAGAGCTAATAGAAAAATGGAATAATTGGGTTACCGAAGATTATGTAAAATCAAATAAAAGAAAAATTCATTTAGAAGTTTATGATTCAGGAAATTCTAAAACAACAACAATTATTTTTTCACATGGCATTGCAGGCTACGCGAGAGTATTACTTCCTTTTATCATGCCGTTAAGAGAAAAAGGATATAATTTAGTAATACCTGACTTACAAGGATATGGATATAATGAAGGACTTAAGGGGGATTTTGAGTGGAATGCTCATGTTGAGAATTTAATTGATTCAGTAAAATATGCAAAAAAAAGATTTAACGGAAAGATTGTATTAGGTGGTGCAAGCATGGGAGGACCCTTAGCATATGCTGCTGCATGCCGATATAATAAGATCGACGCCTTAGTCTGTTGGTGTTTATGGGATTTTAGTGACAAAGAATTTATGTTAAAAGAAACCAGCACAAAAGGATTGACTTATCTTTTAATACCATTTTTCAAGATAACTTCATTGATTTTTGGGAAATTTCGATTGAAAACTTATAAATTGATCTCATATGATACATTAAGTGACTCACCGGAAATGAATGCATTAGTAAAAAAAGACCCTCAAGCAGGTACTCATATTACTTTGAAGGGAGCATCTAGTCTGGTTTTACAAAGTAAACCAGATATCAAACATGAAGATTTTGAGTTGCCTGTTCTTGTATTTCAACCAGGCAATGATGAGATGACTCCCAAGTACTATACTAAAAAAACTTATGAGAAATTAGGATCAAAAAATAAAAAATATATAGAAGTAGAAGGTGCAGCACATTTTCCAACTCAGAAAGAATATTATTTAAAATGGGCAGATGAAACAGATAGGTTTTTAAAGAAAATTTAGTAGGCATAAATACCAAATAAACTGTATTTATAGTACTAATAATAAAGAAACTAACGATAGGATGGACAACTCGCTAAGAGAAATCGGATTGTATAAGAGATATTCAGATTATTATGGATATTTATTCTATATAATGAAAAAAGTTTAGATTAGAATATATAATTTCCGAATGAACATTCTCTAATAAAATGTCCCAGTTCGTTCCGAGCAAGGTATTCCTTTGGGGTCAACGCTCTCCACACATTCCTCAGCCTAAGTGCAACTGCACCAAAGCTGAGAAACATCTGGAACACGGAACGCTATGTGCAATTCAAAAACTGACTCTGTTTACACAGAAGGAAACCGTAAATTATGACGATGTTGTTGCCTTCGTTAAATTTCATAGGAGGAAAAGATATGATTAAGTACTTGGAAGAACTGAAATTACTAAATCTGCCAAAAGGAAAATTTTCTATTTTCGGCAGTGGACCTCTATCTGTTAGAGAGTTAAGAGAAAATGAGGATTTAGACATTTTAGTTACCCATGAATTATGGAATAAGTTGGCCGAACAATATCCAATCACAACAAAAAAGGATAGGCCAGATTCCATCTATATTGGACATATACAGATATTAAAAGTAGATTACAAAGATTGGCAGCCATATATAATTGACGCAAAAAGACTTATCACTGATGCGGAAATTATCGAAAATTTTCCTTTTGTTAAATTGAAATATCTTCTGGATTGTAAAAGATTAATGGATGGAGAAAAGCATGTCAAAGATATTAAGCTTATTCAAGAGTACATTGATAGCCAGAAATAAATATCATATAACACCAAATATGAGGTTCAAAAAATTTGCGCAATTATATTAACAAGGTATGCAAATTTTTTTCACCCAAATTTTGCCCTTTTCTTCTATTGAAATATAATAAGGAGGCGGGCAAAAACTTCTCATATTCGGATACATTATATGACAGTGCCAGCTAGGTTTTATATACGAATATTGTTTATTAGAAGAAGCTGAAAAATACTTGAAAGGGATGATTAAATATGAAACTTACAATTGCCACTTGCCAATTTCCGATTAGTGGGGATATAAAGAGAAACTATGATTATATTGTAAAACAAGTCAAAGAAGCTAAACGTAAGAATGCGCATGTTGTTCATTTTCCAGAAACATGTCTTTCAGGATACGCAGGGACAGACTTTACATCATATGACGATTATGATTGGGACACGCTTTTGCACTATACTAAGAAAGTATTGGATTTAGCAAAAGAACAAGATGTTTGGATTGTATTGGGTTCAACTCACAAACTAAGTAATGGCAATAAACCACATAGTAGTCTATATATTATAAATAATAAAGGTAAAATTATTGATAGGTATGATAAAAGGTTTTGTGCAGGTGACGCTCAAAGCAATACCGGTGATTTAGCATACTATGCCCCCGGTAATCATTTTGTTGTATTTGAAATAAACGGTATTAAATGTGGAACACTCGTTTGTCATGAGTATAGGTATCCTGAATTGTATCGAGAATACAAAAAAAGAGAGGTACAGCTTATTTTTCATTCATACCATACAGGAAATATCAATAAGCAACGTTATAAAGAAATGCAAGATTATGTAGGTGGAGAACTATGGAATTTCAACAATGGCTCTACTCTTCCTGAAATAACTATGCCTGCTGCAATGCACATGGCAGCAGCAAACAATTATATGTGGATAAGCTGTCCGACTTCATGCGCAAAACAAAGCTGTTGGTCAAGTTTTTTTGTTCGCCCTGATGGTGTCATCACAGGTAAGCTGAAAAAGAATATCACAGGAGTTTTAATCTCTGAAATAGATACTGAAACTAAATACTATGATTCCACTATTGCTTGGCGAAAACGAGCAATGGAAGGCATTTTCCACAGTGGAATGATTGTTGAAGATGAGCGTTCTGATACAAGGACAAAGTTATGAGCATAAATAAGATGTCATAATCAGTATTTAACTGTACCTAATCCATACAATCAAAATTCTAGGAAACAAATTAACCTTTCGGATGTATAGAATCTGGATACTACCGATGGCTGGTAGAGGTTTCCGCTGGTACCATCATATAACAATATATTTTCGTTCACTACGCACACATCTCATCATCGGGTGTAAGTACTGCCAGGAGGTATTCCTTTTGTGTCCGGTTCAGTGACATCGGAAATACGAAACGTTAGGCGAAATTACTCCCCAGGAGGTTTGTTATGACTGATATTATCATCAGAGAAGCAAGGGGATCCGACCTGTTAACCATTA
>DAOUWX010000142.1 GCA_030666935.1 Atribacterota bacterium
AGCCCTATATATAGTAGCTCGGGATATATGATTGCCCTGTTCACGCAATCTTTCAAAAAGCTCCTCTACATCAAAGTGTTTATGGAATGAAAATATTGCTTTTAAAATAAGCTTTCTTTCAGAAGTATATTTTAATTCTTTAGATTTCAGATATTCTTCAAATCTCTGATCCTCATTAATCAATTCAATCTCCTTATTTATAATTGCGATTAAGTCTCAATATCATTTTAAGTTATTAGTTTTTATTTGTCAAATAATTTTGAAATATTATTTTTATTAAATATCATCATAGCTTCCAAGTTCGGTCCTTCTCGAAAAACCTATTTCTTTTAAAAATTTTTCTATTCGTTCTTTATTTTTTATATAAAAAAGGTGGCTCACACACTTACAATCTGAAGAGCCAAAACCTTTTTTCACTATTTCGCAAGTATGTTCTTCGTTAAATACATAAGCTGTTTTACACTCAATCGATTTGGGAATTATCCATATTTGCAATATTTTCGTCTTTTTATTCTCTAAAAGATAATCTATATGCCAAAAACTCTTCTTATCTTTCTTTAAGTGTCTTCTCAGTCTAACCTCTAAGCAACCTTTAGCAGAACCAATATAAATATAATCCCCTTTTTTAAAAAACACTTCTCCCAATTGACCTACTCTAATTTCTATATTTTCAGATACATATATTAATAATATGTAAGTAGCTTCTGGTTTTTTAGCAATGTTTATAACTTATTTTCACCTGCCTACCAAAACCATATCCCCAATCTTGCAACCAACATCCTGGGCTATTACCGGACATTTCGCTCTAAGTAGAAAAAATATAGGCCTGTCTTCTTCTGAAAGAGTTTCGTAATTTCCTTGACCTTTACTAATAATCAATTCAGCACTCTGGTATAATTCTATGAATTCCGGAGAGCAATATTTCATTATAGTTCCAGGTGCATCTGAACCATTGGAAGTAATTTTAGCTACTCTATTTATTCCGCAAAATATTGCATCTTCTATTAAAGCATCATTAATAATCGGCTTGCCTCGTACTACATATATTACTTTCTTTCCCAGTTCTTCTACCAATTCTTCTATTAGTAGCTTATCGAAAACTACCTCTCCGGCATTATCAGCCAGGTAAATTATGGTGTTAGTCTTATTCAAGCTTTCTTTAAATTGATTATATTTAAAGGTAGTTGAATTATTTTCATTATTAATCATAAAATTCCCTTGAAAAAGATAATCTATTTCTTCCACCACATTCAAGGAATTTTTCGCCCCATAATCGATAATATTGCCGATAATAGATAATTTTACGGCAGACAAGAGTCTGTCCTCTGAATTATTTATTTCTTGTTTTAATTTAGGATAAAGCTTTAGGGCAAACTTATTACTATTTTCTTTAATCTCTTTAAAAGGGTCTTTTACACCGGATATTTTCCCGACCAAACTATGTATCGCTCTTCCCATCTCCGGTGGGGTTGCTTCTAAAGAAAAATTTGGTATTAATTGAGAAATTTCATCAATAATCTTTTTTTGTATAAGTTCATCTGTTCCCGCAATTCGAGCAGCATCTAAAGCCTGCCTGTAAAAACAAGGGATACAATCTAAATAAGTCCTCATATAATTTTTATTAACTCCTATCAATTTATTATCTTTTTCCTACATATCTTCCTAATCCAAAATAAGCTCCTTGAAGATAAAACAAAGACTAAAAATAATTAATTTATTTTCCCTCTATCATCCTATAATTTCTCTTGCTCAGATAATTTCCTAATAATATCGAAGTTACGATAACCAAGGGCAGCGAAACTAATAGTCTTATGGCAGTAAATTTTACTCCCATAAATGATGCTTCAAACATAGCCATAGGTACTCTACAAATTGCTGCAGCTCCTATATAGGTAAAAACAATGCTGAGCTTTGCTCCTTTATTATACATAGAATAAGCAATTGGAAAGGCCACCAATAACCCTCCGGCTATAGTTCCAGCAAGCAATATAGCCCACATATATCCTTTAATACCAGATTCTTCACCTAAATGTTTTTCAATTATTTCTTTTTTTACCCATACCTCAAATAGCCCTATCAATATAAAAGCACAAGGGAGTATCTTGAGCATATATACTAAAAAAGAAATAAAATTACAACCGATCTCTTTTCCAGGATTAAATCCGAATATAAAAGAAACAATTAAGAAAAGAGTATAACCTGATATATAAGCTATTTTAATTTTGGTATTTCGTTTCATTAAAAAATCTCCCCAAAGAAAATACCAGTCATTGCAGCTACTGAAAGAGCTATAAAAAAGCTGATTATATTTCTTATTATTGTTACTTTTGTCCCAAAATATTCTTTTTCTATAGGATAAGTGATTACACCTACCATCATTAAAGTTGTGGTAAATGCCGATAAGACCATATAAGGCACTCCCTTAGTTAATAAAATGCCGGATAAAGGAAAAGCAATAAAACCAGGCATAATGGTTATTGATCCAAAAAGGGAAGCCAAGAAAACACTAATAGATTTACTACTATGCCCCAGATAATTTGAAATTACTTCATCTGGAAAAAGAAAAAGGATAAAGGAAACAAAAATAAGCATAGTCAAAAAAGCCGGAAATATTTTTGTAAATTTTGTAATAGCGATCTTTACCGCTTTTAGTGTTTTCTCACGATTTACAATTAAAGAGATTATTAATGTTAGTCCGGTTATTGCATATGTATAGTACATAATATATTTCCCTTGCTTTTATATCTATAATTTTTCATTAATAGTCCCATCAGGAAGCATATTATCAGGATGATATTTTCCTTCCTCTTCCATTTTTCTTCTTATACAATGCTGATAATTACCCCAACAATATTTATTAACCCACTTTATATCTAATTTTCCCTCTTCAAAATATCTTTTCATGGGGCAAACATTATACCATTTGCAGATATTTTTTGACTTCATGTTCTTAAAATCCTCTATATGTTAAGTTGGTAACCGACTCCGCCTTCGACACAATTTTTGGGAAATAAAGCAAAGTGACACCACCAATTAATTACCTATTCTATCCAGGCAATAATTGATTTAACTATTTTGTTAAAAATTTGTGCGGTTTCTGAATTTTTGTATTGAGAGATATATGGTTTTCCTTCATCTGCGGAGTTTACCATATTTAAATCTATGGGGATTTTACCTAAGAAAGGTATTTTAAATTCTTCTGCTGCCTTTTTCCCTCCTTCGGATTTAAATAAATCGATATTTTTACCACAATGAGGACATTTTAATCCACTCATATTTTCTATAATGCCCAAAACAGGTATCTTAAGATTTTTTAAAAAGTTTACACACTTTCGAGAATCTAATAAGGCAACTTTCTGTGGAGTGGTGACAATAATTCCTCCTTCCAGCTCGGGAATAAGTTGACAAATTGATAAAGGCTCATCTCCGGTACCGGGAGGTGAATCAATTATAAGATAATCCAAATTACCCCATTCGACCTCTCCTAAAAATTGCTTTAAAGCCATCATCTTTAAAGGTCCTCTCCAAATAAGAGGAGCATCAGAAGTTTCAATCAAAGAAGCCATAGAAACAGCTACTAAATTAGAAGAAATACTCATAGGGATTATTCCTTCCGAACTTCCCTGCAATTTTTTTCCTTCAAACCCTAACATTGTAGCCACCGATGGCCCGTGTAAGTCAGCATCCAATATTCCCACTTTAAAGCCCTTTTCACTTAAAGAACAAGCTAAATTTATAGCTACTGAACTTTTTCCCACTCCCCCCTTATTGGAAAGTACTAATATTTTATGCTTTATATTAGCCATATTATTCTTTAGTTTTTCATCAAGATTATTTTCTACTTTTTTCTCCGGATTATCACAGCTTTCTTTTTGCTCGCAGCTTTTACAATTCATATCACAATTTTCTATCATGTCTTCCCCTTTTTCTTTTAAATAAAATAAATGAGCTTATGGTAAAGCTCAAGTATTTATTATCAAGTTATTTTATTTCGTGCCTTATAACTTTGCACATTTTACTATTTTTTTGTTTTAATTACAATGTTATCTGAAAACAGTATCGAATATCGAGTAAAATTAAAAACAAAAAAATCAGATTTCTTTTCCTTTCTCCTCCTATTTTATAGTATCTGATTTTCTAAACTTTCTTATATAGAATTTATGCCCTTCATATTCTGATTCTACTAATTTGCCTTGCTTAATCAATCTTTCTACAATCGACCAATCAGATTTAGCCCTTTCTAAAAAATCTTTCAGCGCTTCTTCTCTCATAGGATGTACCGAGGTAATACTTAAGATATCTTCTTCTACTTCACCGGTAAAGGCAAAGGCGTTACCTTCATAGCCAATAAGACATTCTACCTGATCAACCTTTTCTTTAAAGAGGTGGTAACTCCGATTCACAACTTCCTCTGATGAAGACTCTACCCAACTATCTGCAGGAGGTCGAATAGGAAGAGATAAATAAGACCGGCTCGGTTTAAGTTTAGCTAAAAAATCAGCCACTTTTTTTATATTTTGGCTATTATCATTAACATCTTTAATTAGCATTGTTTCTGTAATTATTTTTCCTTTAAAAATTCTGCTAAATTCCAGTATGCCATCCAAAATAGATTTTAAACTCAGACTTCGGTGAGGATGATTCACTTTTCTCCAAATTTCTTCCTCAATAGAATCTACTTTTAAAGAGACCAGATCAGCTTCTTTTAAATTTTCTCTTACCTGTTCCTGATCTATCAAGGAAGCATTGGTAATAACCGCTATTTTAATTCCTAAAGATTTGATTAATTTAATTTCTTTACCCAAATTAATATCTAAAGTAGGTTCTCCGTCGGGTACAAAAGTAAGATAATCAATAGGTTCTCCTTTTTCTCTGCTCTTCTCTACTTTTTTCTGAACTTCGTTAAAAATTTTAGAGGGAGGGTAGAAGACTTGTGGCTGGATTTTCATATTAGAAGTCTTTCCTATCTGACAATAAACACAGGAATAAGTACATATTTTGGGGGGAATATTATTTATCCCCAAACTACGGCCTAAACGTCTGGAAGGAATTGGTCCAAAAGTAATCATAACATCTCCTTTAATCTTTGCCATATACCCTTTATCTCTTTAGCTGCTGTATTGTCACTATATTCGACTACCGGTAATCCTTTTACCAGGGCTTCAGTTATTATATTATCAAAATGAATTTTTCCTATTATCGGTATATTATCTTTTTGACACCAATCTTCAATTTTAGATGAATTCTCTATATTAATATCGTACTTATTTATTATAACTACTGTTTTTACTCCAAAATGTTGAGCTACTTTTACCACTCTCTTTAAATCATGTAATCCGGAAAGAGTAGGTTCGGTCAC